>VGTH01000036.1 GCA_016874755.1 Deltaproteobacteria bacterium
AACTGGGTGGACTTGCCGTTCGACCTGCTCGGCAAAATCTCCAACCGTATTCTTAACGAAGTGCGCGGCGTCAACCGCGTCGTTTACGATATTTCCTCCAAGCCGCCCGCCACGATCGAGTGGGAATAGCTGCTGCCGGTCAATTCTTTTATTCCCAGAAAGCGGCAGGCAGTGGTGTTGAGGTTCATCCATGGCGCAGAACAACAACTATATCTATTCGATCGATGGTTGGGGCATGGCTTCCGGCTCGCCCGAGGTGGTGCGCTTTTTCGAAGGGCCGCAGCGCCGTTTTGCCGAGCTGATGCGCGCCACGCGCATCTTCGTTGAGTTCATTCGCGGTTTTCGCGCGCTCCATTTCGTCGGCCCCTGCATCACGGTGTTTGGCTCGGCGCGCTTCAATGAGACCCATCCATACTACGCGTTAGGCCGCGCCGTCGGCACCGAGCTCGCCAAAGCGGGATTTACCGTCATGACCGGCGGTGGCCCGGGCATCATGGAGGCCGCCAACCGCGGCGCCAAAGAGGCCGGAGGTTTTTCGGTGGGCTGCAACATTGAGCTTCCGAAGGAACAGAAGCATAACCCTTACCTGGATCAGTGGGTAACGTTCCGCTACTTTTTCGTTCGCAAAGTGATGCTGGTGAAATATTCCTACGCTTTCGTTGCTCTGCCGGGCGGCTTCGGCACTCTCGACGAGATCTTTGAAACCGCCACGCTGATTCAGACCGCTAAGATTCGCGATTTCCCGTTGGTGTTGATGGGCAAAGAGTTCTGGCGCCCGATGCTGGAATTTATGCAGAACCGCTTGGTGCAAGAGCACACGATAGATCAGGCGGATCTCGATCGTTTGATCGTGACCGACTCCGCGCAAGAGGCGGTCGCCGCTATCACCGCGGTGGCGAAGCGTCGCTTCGGTCTAACCTACGCGCCAAAAGCAAAGCGGCGCTGGATCTTCGGCGAAAGGGAAGTTCGATCTAATGGATGATCGTGCTTTGCCTGATGATCGTGCTTTGCCTGTGGATAACTGAATTGTCGAGTCACCTGCTTTGTGCTAGAAATCTTTGATCGTGATGGAACACTCCCGCTTTGTTCATTTACACTGCCATACTGAATACAGCCTCCTCGACGGCGCTAACAAAGTCGACAAGCTTTTTAATCGGATCAAAGCGCTAAAGCAGCCGGCGGTGGCGATGACCGACCATGGCAACATGTTCGGTGCCATCGAGTTTTACCGCGAAGCGACCAGCCACGGGGTCAAGCCGATTATCGGCTGTGAAATTTATGTTGCGCCGACCAGCCGCTTTGACAAAAAGGGCGTCGACAAGGGCCCCAAAGAATACAACAACCACTTGATCCTCCTGGCGATGAACAAGGAGGGTTATCGCAATCTTTGCAAACTGGTTTCCTTGGGCTACATGGAGGGGTTTTATTACAAGCCGCGCATCGATAAGGATCTGCTCAAGGAACTCAACGGCGGTTTGATCGCTTTGAGCGCCTGCCTGCAAGGCGAAGTTTCCCAGGCGCTCAACTACGGCAACTATGAAAAGGCCAAAGCTGCGGTCGAACAGTACGCGTCGATTTTCGGCGACCGCTACTACATCGAGATTCAGGACAACAAATTGCCCGAGCAAGAGAAGGTCAATCGGCTGCTGGTCGAATTGGCCAAGGACACCTCGATCCCAGTGGTCGCCACCAACGATTGCCATTACGGCGAGCGCGAGGATTTTCATGCGCACGATGTCTTGCTTTGCGTGCAGACCGGCAAGACGCTCGATGAACCGAATCGATTGAAGCTGGAGACCGACGAACTTTTTCTAAAATCTGCCGAGGAGATGGCTAAGGGTTTTGATTATTGCCCCGGTGCGGTCGAGCGGACGCTGGAGATTGCCAATCGCTGCAATCTGGAGATCGAGTTCGGCAAGTATCATTTTCCGACCTTTACTCCGCCTAAGGAAGTTAGCCTCGACGACTATCTCGACGAGCTGGCGCGTCAGGGTTTGGCGGAGCGGCTCGAAGGGGTGACCGACGAGAAGCTGCGCAAGGAATATTTAGAACGCTTGGAATATGAGCTTGGCGTTATCAAGGACATGCAATTTCCCGGCTATTTCTTGGTCGTCGCCGACTTCATCAATTATGCCAAACAAAATGGCGTTCCGGTGGGACCGGGGCGCGGCTCTTCGGCCGGCAGCCTGGTGGCCTACGCGCTGCGCATTACCGATCTCGACCCGATTCGCCATGTGCTTTTGTTTGAGCGTTTCTTGAATCCTGAGCGCAAGTCGATGCCCGATATCGATGTCGATTTCTGCATCCGTGGGCGCGCCAAGGTTATTCAATACGTTAAAGAAAAATATGGCGCGGATCGCGTCGCGCAAATTGCGACCTTTGGAACCATGAAAGCCAAGGCGGCGATCAAAGACGTTGGCCGGGCGTTGGGTTTCTCATTCGCCGAAGCCGATGCCATAGCCAAATTGATTCCGGCACCGAAGCAGGGCTTCGATTACCCGCTGACAGAAGCGATGAAAATGGAGCCGCGCCTGCCCGAGCTGATAAAAAATGACGCGCGGGTGAAGACTCTAATGGATCACGCGCTGCGGCTCGAAGGGCTGGTGCGCCACGCGTCGACGCATGCGGCCGGAGTGGTTTTGTCAAACTTGCCGCTGGTCGATCACTTGCCGCTGTTTGTCGATAAAGAAGGCGGCATCGTCACCCAGTATGAAATGACCTGGGTGGAAAAAATCGGTTTGGTTAAGTTCGATTTTCTTGGCTTAAAGACACTAACGCTGATTCATGATTGCTTGAAATTGATCGAAGTGACGCGCGGCGTCAAAGTCGATCTCGACAAACTGCCGCTCGACGATAAGAAAACCTACCGCACGCTCTGCCAGGGTAACACGACCGGGATATTCCAACTGGAAAGCACCGGCATCCGTGAAATGACCGTGCGCATCAAGCCCAACTGTTTCGAGGATCTGGTCGCGATCCTGGCGCTCTATCGGCCGGGGCCGCTCGATAGCGGCATGGCGGAAGACTACATCAAGCGCAAAAACGGCAAAGAAAAAATTAAATATTTGCATCCGCTCCTAGAGAACATTTTGAAAGACACCTACGGCGTCATTGTCTACCAAGAGCAGGTCATGCAGACCGCGCAGATTCTCGCGGGCTATACGATGGGCGACGCCGATATCCTGCGGCGCGCCATGGGTAAGAAAGACCCCGAAGAGATGGCGGCACAGCGCGAGCGCTTTGTCACCGGCGCGCTGGCGAAGAAAATCGAGCAAGCAAAGGCGACGGAAATCTTCGATCAGATGGAGACCTTCGCGCGCTACGGTTTCAACAAATCCCACTCGGCCGCCTATGCGTTGGTCTCCTATCAAACCGCCTATTTGAAGACCCATTACCCGGTCGAGTTTATGGCCGCGCTGCTCACCTCGGAAATGGGCGACACCGACAAAGTCATCAAGAACCTGGCGGAATGCCGTGGCAAGGACATCGAAGTGCTGGCACCGGATGTCAATGAGAGTTTGTCGGATTTCACACCGGTGGGTGAGAAAATTCGTTTTGGCTTGGCGGGCGTGAAAAACGTCGGCGAGAAGGCGGTGGAGTCGATCCTGGAAAGTCGTAGGGCGGATGGCCCCTTCGAATCGCTCTTCGATTTTTGCCGGCGCGTCGACATGGCCGCGGTCAACCGGCGCGTGATCGAGAGCTTGATCAAGTGTGGCGCCTTCGATTCGACCCAAGTCTCGCGGGCGCGCATGATCGGCGTCCTGGACGACGCGATGAAAGTTGGGCAAGCGCATCGGCGCGATCAGGCGAGCAATCAAATCGATATTTTCGCCATGCTCGGCACGCCGAGCAAAACTGCGAAAAAAGCCGGTGAATCGTATCCCTCGGTGATAGAATGGTCACAGCAGGAAGCGTTGGGCTATGAAAAGGAAGCGCTGGGCTTCTATATCAGCGGCCATCCGTTGGACAAATACGAGCGCGCGCTGAAAAAGATTAGCAGCGGCGCGGTTGCTGCTCTCAAAGAGAAAGCCACGCCGGGCGAGGTACGGGTTGGCGGGGTGGTCTCAGCACTGCGCTTGCGCAATACCAAGAAGGGCGACCGCTACGCCAGTTTCAATCTCGAAGATAAGTCCGGTTTCATCGAAGTGCTGTGCTGGCCCGAAGCGTACAAAAAATGCGCCGAATTGCTCGGCGCGGATGATCCCATCTACGTCAAGGGCAAGCTCGAAGTCGGCGAGGAGCGCATTCAGATCATCGCCAACGAAATTACTGCGTTGGCCGAGGCGTCGAAAAATCCCAAGAGCAATGTGCCGAGCCAGATCGCTGAAAAAGTCGACCTCTACGTGCGCGAAGATCAAGTCTCACCCGATGAATTGATTCGTTTGCGCGACACGCTGCTGGGTTATCCCGGCCGCGCGACGGTGTTTCTCCATCTGCTTTCTAGCGATAGCGGCGAAACCGTCATCGAGTTGCCTGACCAAGTGAAAGTTTACTCGACGCCCGAGCTCGAAGCCACCGTAGAACAACTCTTCGGTGCGCGCGTCAGTTTTCAACCCGTGGCGATTTGAAGCCCTCCGTCTATCACCGCCAGCACGAACCTGAGAAAGCCGTTTTGATCGGCGTCGAGGTGCCTAGGCGCGAGCATCAGGTGCCCCTCGATTACAGTTTGGCCGAGCTCGAACGCTTGACTGAAACCGCGGGTGCCAAGGTGGTGCGTCAATTTACCCAGCAGTTAAAGTCGGTAACGCCGGCGACGCTGATGGGGCGCGGCAAAGTCGAAGAGATTCAGTCATCGCTGCCTGCGCTGCACGCCGACCTGGTGATTGTCGATGAAGATTTGACGCCGGCGCAGCAGCGCAATCTTGAAACCGCTTTCAAGATTCGCGTCATCGACCGCAGCCAGTTGATCCTCGACATTTTCGCCCAGCGGGCGCGCAGCAACGAAGGCAAGCTGCAAGTGGAGCTGGCCCAGCTCGAATATCTAATGCCGCGCTTGACGCGGCAGTGGACCCACTTGTCACGTCTAGGCGGCGGCATCGGCACGAGGGGACCCGGTGAAACCCAGTTGGAAGTTGACCGCCGGCGCATTCGCGAGCGCATCAGCCACTTAAAGCAGCGCCTAAAGACCGTCGAGCGGACTCGGACGTTGCAGCGCAAAGAACGCGATGAATTCCCCTTCGCGACTTTAGCCCTGGTCGGCTACACAAACGCCGGCAAATCGACGCTCATGAATAGTTTGACCCGCGCCGGCGTCTTTGTCGAAGACAAGTTGTTTGCCACGCTCGATCCAACCACGCGGGCGCTGCGGTTGCCCAACGGCGACAAGGTGATGATCGTCGACACGGTCGGTTTCATCAACAAGATTCCGCACTCGCTGATTGAGGCTTTCAAAAGCACATTGGAGGAAGTGACGCGGGCCGATTTGTTGCTGCATCTGGTTGACATGGCCAATCCTTTGTTTGAAGAGCAGATCGAGATCATAGAAAAAGTGCTGGGTGAAATTGGCGCCGGGGAAATTCCGTCGATCCTCGTGCCCAACAAGATCGACATCGTGACTGAAGTGCCGCTGGCGGCCTTGCGGCAGCGCGGTGCCGCCGTTGTTTGTCCAATTTCAGCGAAGACCGGTGCCGGTATCGATCGCTTGTTGGCCTCGCTCGGGGCGATACTGGATCGCAGCAAGGAGCCTTTCACCGCACGCTTCACTCAGGCTCAAGCCGGGCTGGTTTCGTTGCTGCGCGAGCGCGGCCGCATTGTCAGTGAACGGTACGATGAGGACGCCATTCACATTACGGCTCTGGTAACGCCTAAACTGGCGGGACAAATTCGTAAGCTCCTAGTAGCTCAAGCCTAACGGGCATCGCATGCTCAATCTGCCGAACTTTCTCACGCTGATCCGCATTTTGTCGATTCCGTTTTTTTTGGTCTTTTTGGCATATCACCGCTACCTTGAAGCGCTGCTGATTTTTATCTTCGGCGGCATCACCGATTGCCTTGATGGTTTGGCAGCGCGTTGGATGAAACAACAGACGCCGCTTGGCGCGTTTTTGGATCCGGTGGCGGATAAACTGTTGGTTCTCTCTTCTTATTTAATGCTGAGCTTCATCGAAGGCATCCCAATGTGGCTTGCGGTTGTCGTTATCAGCCGCGATGCGATGATCGTCTTGGGCTTTTGTCTGATCTATCTTTTGCTTGAAGAAAAACCTGAGATTAAGCCGACAAGGATTGGGAAGTGGAGCACAACTTTTCAGCTGCTTACCCTCGGTGTGGCGCTCGCCTTGTTGCACGACAAAACCATCGTGCCGCAACTTGTGCTCGATGGTTTGATTGCCGCCACAAGCCTTGCAACCATTGTTTCTGGTTTGCAGTATCTCTATCGCGGCTTTGTCTGGTTCCAGAAAAAGGCTCCTTCGCTGGGGCCTTTTAGTTGACTTTTCGGCGAAAAATGGGTAATAAAATCAAAACCTTGCGAGATTTGGCTGCAATCTCCGGAAGCTTTCTTGCCGGATGCTTTTGGTAAGCTTGGAAAAACCACCAACGACGACTTTTGTGGACCACCGCTATTATCTTTACTTCTCACAGGCACGTAGCTCAGTGGGAGAGCGCTTCCTTGACACGGAAGAGGTCGGCAGTTCAATCCTGCCCGTGCCTACCATTCTCTTTTGACCCGCCGCATGGATAGTCTGCGTGTGACATTTGCCGACGGTAAGTCCGTCGAGGTTCAAGCTGGCACTCGGGTGGTCGAGTTGGCAGCAGCGGCCGGCGCGAAGAATCTGGTTGCTGCCAAGGTCGACGGTCAAGTTGTCGACTTGAATCGGCCGCTCGACAAAGATTGCGCGGTCGACTGGGTCGTGCCCGAAAGCAAAGAGGGCCTCGATGTGCTGCGCCATTCGACGGCGCACCTGATGGCCCAAGCGGTGCAGAGTTTATTCCCCGGCACCCAGGTCACCATCGGGCCGGTCATCGAAAATGGCTTTTACTATGACTTCAAGCGCGACCAGCCGTTTACGCCGGAAGACCTGGAGTCGATCGAAAAACGCATGCAGGAACTGGCCAAGGCCAATCTTAAAGTTGTGCGCGAGGAATTGGCGCGCAGCGAAGCGATCCAACTGTTTCGCAACATGGGCGAGAGCTACAAAGTCGAAATCATCGAAGGCATCCCCGGCGAGACCGTGTCCCTCTATCGCCAAGGCGAATGGGTCGATCTGTGCCGCGGTCCGCACGTGCCAAGCACGGGGGCGATCAAAGCTTTCAAGCTGACCAGCATTGCCGGCGCCTACTGGCGCGGCGATGCGAACAACGAACAGCTCCAGCGCATTTACGGCACCAGCTGGGCCAACAAGAAAGACTTGGAGGCTTATCTCAAGCGTATCGAAGAAGCCAAACAGCGCGATCATCGCCGCCTGGGGCCGGCGCTCGATCTGTTTTCGCTCCACCCGATTGCGCCGGGCTCACCGTTTTTCCACCCAAAGGGAACGATCATCTATAACCTTTTGGTGCAGTACATTCGCGATCTGTACAAGCGCTACGGTTACTCGGAAGTAGTGACGCCGCTGATCTACAAGACGGATTTATGGAAGACCTCGGGGCATTATGAATCGTTTCGCGACGACATGTTTTTGATGCACATCCACGACGGTGAATACGGCGTCAAGCCGATGAACTGCCCGGGCCATTGTTATTTATTCGCCTCGAAGAGATATTCTTATCGCGATTTGCCGATTCGCTTTGCCGACTTTAGTCGCTTGCATCGCTTCGAGCCGTCGGGCGTGCTCTCTGGGTTGACCCGGGTGCGTTCGTTCGCCCAGGATGACGCTCATATTTATTGCACGCCGGATCAACTCGACGGCGAGATGGAACAGTTCGTTGCCATGACCAAGGAAGTCTATCGGACTTTTGGTTTTGACCGCATCGAGGTGACGCTGCAAACCCGCCCGGAAAAGTTTCTCGGTCGCATCGAGCTGTGGGACGCTGCCGAAGCGGCCCTGCGGCGTTGTTTAGAAAAAGCTGGTTTCGCGGTCGAAGTGTTGCCCGGCGAAGGTGCTTTCTACGGGCCGAAGATCGGCTTCGATTTCAAAGATGTGTTGGAACGCACCTGGACCTTGGCGACGGTGCAGATCGATTGCGCCATGCCGGAGCGTTTCGGCTTAAGATACGTAACACCGGAAGGCAACGAAGCAACGCCGGTGATGCTGCACCGCGCGGTGCTCGGATCGATCGAGCGCTTTATCGCGATTTTGCTGGAACATTGCGCCGGCGCCCTTCCACTCTGGTTGGCGCCCGTGCAGCTGCGTCTTTTGACCGTTACCGATGATCATAAAGAATATGCTAAGAAGGTGCTTGACCGACTGCAGCAGCAGGGCTGGCGCGCCGAGCTCGACGGCCGCAATGAAAAGCTCGGCTTTAAAATTCGCGAAGCCCAGTTGGCGAAAATCCCCTATGCGGTGGTGATCGGCGACAAGGAGGTCGAGGCGCAAACGGTGGCGCCGCGCCGGCGCGGCGGGGAAAACCTTGCGCCCATGGCGGTGGCTGAGTTTCTCGAAAAGCTCGGCGCCGAGGTTGCGCAGGAAAGGGGACAAGCATAAAAATAGCGCTATGAGAGTGAGTCATTCGAGGGAGGTGCTTTATCGCTAGAGAAGCGAGAATCAATCATCAAATTCGCGCGCGTGAAGTCCGCGTCATTGGCGCCAACGGAGAGCAGCTGGGCGTCATGCCGCTGCACGAAGCGTTAAAGCAGGTCGAGGCGCTTGAGCTCGATTTGGTAGAAGTGGCGGCGGAGGCCAATCCGCCGGTTTGCCGGATGATGGACTATGGCAAGTTCCGCTACGAGCAAAAAAAGAAAGCGCACGGCCCGAAAAAGCACACCGTCGTCGAGATCAAAGAAGTGAAAATGGGCTCGCGCACCGACAGCCACGACGTCGAGCACAAAGTAAAAAACATTCGCCAGTTCATCGAGAAGGGGCAGCGGGTCAAAGTCTCGGTGTTCTTTCGCGGCCGGGAAATCACCCATCCCGAGTTGGGCAAGGAGATGCTGCGCGGGGTGGTCGACCAAATACAAGATATCGCCAAGGTCGATATCGAGCCGCGCCTCGAAGGCCGCAGCATGGCGATGTTGCTCACGCCGAAATGAGCGAAGCGATTTTTTCATCAAGAAAGTAGAGGAGAGATTGTGCCGAAAATAAAAACCAACCGCGCCGCCGCCAAACGATTTCGGGTCACGGCCAGCGGCAAAGTGAAACGCAACAAAGGCTTCAAGAGTCATATTCTTTCGACCAAAGGAAAGAAGCGCAAACGGCAGCTGCGCCAGGGAACAACCGTGGCGGCAGTGGACGAGCGCAATATCAAAAAACTAATTCCGTATCTGTAGAGCGTCGGGTCGGGGCAGCAACCCGCGCAGCGCGCTAAGTTTTGACAGGGTAGAAGGAGTTTAAAGTGCCTAGAGCTAAAGGTGGACCAAAGTCGAGAAGTCGACGCAAGAAAATAATGAAAATGGCCAAGGGCTACACCGGCGGCCGCGGCCGTTTGTACCGGATGGCCCGTGAAACGGTGGAGCGCGCCGGCATGTTTGCTTACCGCGACCGCAAGGTGAAGAAGCGGACGTTTCGCGGTCTATGGATTACCCGCATTGGCGCCGCGGCGCAGTCCAACGGAATTTCTTACAGCCAGTTGATGCGCGGCCTGAAGCAGGCGGGGATTGAGTTGAACCGCAAGGTGTTGTCTGAAATCGCTGCCGCCGATGCCGCAGGCTTCGGCCAACTGGCCGCTGCGGCAAAATCTCACCTGGGCGCCTAAGCGCCAAACTTGCTACTGCGATGAACGATTCCCTGGAATCTTTCCGCGGAGAGGTTCTGGACCGAATCCAGCAAGCGAACCGTGAAGCAGATATCGAGCAGCTGCGCGTCGAAGTGCTCGGCCGCAGCGGCAGCTTGACGCTGCGGCTGCGCGGCTTAAAAGACCTGCCGGCCGAAGAGCGCCCGCGCGCCGGACAGGAGCTAAACCAGCTGCGCCAGGCCCTGGAAGCCGAGCTCGAAGAGCGGCTGCGCGTGGTCAAAGAGCGTCGCCAAGCCCAAGCGCTGCAGGCGGAGCGGCTGGACGTCACTTTGCCGGGCACGCGCTGGGAACGCGGCCGGCTCCACCCGCTGACGCTGGTGATCGATGAGATCATCGATATTTTCGCCGGCATGGGCTTTGAGGTCGCCCGCGGCCCTGACATCGAAGACGACTATCACAATTTCGAGGCGCTCAACTTTCCGAAGGATCATCCGGCGCGCGACATGCAAGACACGTTTTTCGTCGCCGGCGATCGGCTGCTGCGCACCCACACGTCGCCGGTGCAGATTCGCACCATGGAGTCGCGTCAACCGCCGCTGCAGGTCATTGTTCCGGGCGCTGTCTATCGTCACGATGACGACGCCACCCACGCGCCGATGTTTCATCAGGTCGAAGGCTTCATGGTCGACAAGAACATCAGCTTTGCCAACTTGAAAGGCGTGCTGACCCATTTTCTCAAGCAGATTTTCGGCCGCGATCTGGCGGTCAGATTCCGGCCGAGCTTTTTTCCATTTACCGAGCCGAGCGCTGAGATCGACATCCAATGCGTTATCTGCGGCGGTGGCGGCAAGATGGCCAGCGGCCAAAGCTGCCGGGTCTGCAAAACCAGCGGTTGGCTCGAAATCCTCGGCGCCGGCATGATCGATCCCAACGTTTTCAAGTTCGTCGGCTACGATCCGGAGAACGTTTCCGGCTTTGCCTTCGGCATGGGGGTCGAGCGCATCGCTATGCTGAAGTATGGCATCGATGATATCAGGCTGTTCTTCGCCAACGATTTGAGGTTTTTGCGGCAATTCGGTTAAAGAAGCGCGCGATAGAGTGTTGGAGTGATGGAGCATTGGAAGGTTGGGTCCGGACCCCATCACTCCACTACTCTAGTACTCGATCACTCCAATTACTGCGATGAAGTTTACCCTTAACTGGCTCAAAGAATTCGTCAGCTACAATGGCGGCGCTGAGGCGCTGGCCAAGTCGCTGACCATGGCGGGGTTGGAAGTCGAGTCGTTGGCGCCGTTGCGCGATCCGGCAAGCCAAAGCGAAGATTGGCTGTTTGAAATCGCCGTCACGCCCAACCGCGGCGATTGCCTCGGCCTGATGGGCTTGGCGAGTGAGATCGCTGCGCTCACCGGTGCTCTAGTGAAAGCGCCAGAGCTTAGCCCGGCCGGTAAAGAGAGTCTCAAAAAACGCGTGACGATTGAGATAGAGGACAGCGCGCTGTGCGCGCGCTACTCGGCGCGCATCGTCGATGGGCTGCGCATCGGCGCCGCGCCGGCTTGGTTGCGTTTTCGCCTTGAGTCCTGCGGCATTCGCTCGATCAACAACGTCGTCGATATCACCAATTACGTCATGCTCGAAACCGGCCAGCCGCTCCATGCCTTCGATCTCGAACGGCTTCCTAACCGCGCCATTCGCGTGCGCCCGGCGCGCGAGACCAAAAAGATCGCCACATTGGACGGCGTCGAGCGCGAGCTCGGGCATCAAGATTTGTTAATCTGCGACGGCGATGTGCCCATTGCTTTGGCCGGCGTCATGGGTGGGCTAGACACCGAAGTGCGCGCGGAGACCCGCTCGATCCTTTTAGAGAGCGCCAACTTCGACCCGATGACGATTCGCAAGACCGCCAAACGCTTGGCGTTGCACAGCGAGGCGTCGCATCGCTTCGAGCGCGGCGTCGATCCCGAAGCCACGCTTGTGGCGCTCGATCGCGCGGTCTACCTTTTGACTCAACATGCCGGCGCGGTCGCGGCGAAGGGGACCGCGGATCGCTATCCGCGCAAACCGCGGCCGCATACGCTGACGCTACGCGAAGGCCGCATCGAGCAATTGTTAGGTGTGGCGGTCGAGGGCAAGCAGGCGCAAAGACTTTTGTCGGCACTGGGTCTCAAGGCGCAGCGGCAGGCGAAAAACAAGAGCCTCAAAGTGGCGCTTTCCTCGCGGCGTCCTGATCTAAGCCGCGAAGCGGATTTGATCGAAGAGCTGGCGCGCGTGCGCGGCTACGACGCGATTCCGACGACACTACCGGCGCTGCGCGCGAGCGGCAGCACGGAAACGCGGCTTGGTTGGGAGCGCAAGCTGCGAGGCTATTTGACGAACTCTGGTCTGGCGGAAGTGATCAATCTGCCCTTTGTCACTGACGAGTCCAATCGCTTGTTTGCCGGTTTGTGGTTCGGCGCTGCGACGCCGGTGGCGGTGCTCAACCCGCTCGCCAAAGAGCGCGCCGAGATGCGCTTGAGCCTGCTGCCCGGTTTGCTGGAGAATGTGCAGACCAATCTCGCCCACAAAGCCGAAAGCTTTCACGCTTTTCATCTTGGCAAGGTCTTTCGCCGAGCCTCGGATGGCGGCAGCGAAGAGCGTCACTATTTGAGCGCTTTGCTTTACGGCCCGCGGCCGCGCCGCGGTTTGCGCGAGAAACACCAGGCTGCGTTGGGATTTCTCGATGCCAAAGGTTTGGTCGAAGCGCTTTTCGACCTGCTTCATATCGATGTCCCAGTGACATGGACGGCGGCGACGGAAGCATTTCTTCATCCCGGCAGGTCGGCAAATTTTGCGGTCGGGGAAACACGCGTCGGTTGTGTCGGACAGATTCACCCCGAAGTGACCGAGCGGCTTGGGGTCAAGCCATTCCTGGTCTGTGAACTTGACTTGGAGGAACTGCTTCAGTATGCTCCGCGACAAATAGCAGCACCATCACTTCCTCGCTTTCCGTCGGTCGAACGGGACTTTGCCGTGGTTGTGGATGGCGACTTTCCAGCCCAACGCATCGTTGGCTGGATCGAAAGTTTAGGTGAAGCATTGATCGAGCAGGCAGACGTATTCGACCAGTATCTCGGCGCACCGATCCCCGAAGGTAAGAAAAGCCTGGCCTATAAAATTCTCTATCGGGCCGAAGATCGCACCTTGACGGATGCCGAGATCAACACACTTCATCAAAAGTTGGTCGAGCAGATCGGCAAGGTTTTTGGCGCCGCGCGCCGCAGTTGAGTTTTTGCCTGGGTAGGAGTGCACGATGACGAAGGCGGAAATCATCACACGCATCTACGAAAAGATCGGTTTCTCTAAGAAAGATGCAACCGACGTCGTCGAAGCCACCTTCGACATCATCAAGGGGTGCCTGGAACGTAGTGAGAAGGTGAAGATATCCGGCTTTGGCAATTTCGTGGTCAATACCAAACGGCCGCGCAAGGGGAGAAATCCGCAGACCGGCGATGAAATCGTCATCGTCGGGCGCAAAGTGTTGACGTTCAAGGCCAGCCAAATACTCAAGAAAAGCATGTCGCCGGCGCCGTCGACGACCACCACATCTACACCTCCTTCGGCATCGGCGGACTAAAAGACTTTTGTTTGATGGAAGCGCGGCTGCCCGACAAGATTTATTTCAAGATCGGTGAAGTGAGCGAGATCGTCGGCGTCGAAGCCTACGTTCTACGCTACTGGGAGACCGAGTTCGAGCTCCTCAAGCCCTCCAAGGCGCCGTCGCGCCACCGCTTGTATAAGAAAAAAGATGTCGAGCTGCTGCTGGAAATAAAGCGCCTGCTTTATGCCGAAGGGTTTACCATCGCAGGCGCGGGCAAACGTTTGAAAGAGATGCGCAAGGAAGAAAAGGGCCAGTTGAAACTGCCGCTCGGCGATCAAAAATACAAAACTGCACTGGTCAAACTGAAGCGCGATATTCAATCGCTGCGCAAGATGCTCACCTGACATATCGGAACTGAAACTGTTCCAATCTTTCCAGCGGTTCAAACCGTTCAAGCGGTCATAAACTTCACCTAGCTTTCGAACGCCTTTGGAAAAATAGCGGCAGCACGAGCAGTATGGCGGATAACGCCAGAATGCTCGCTGAGATCGGGTGGGTGAAGAACACCGTTGCATCGCCCTGGCTGATCGCCAGAGCGCGGCGTGCCTGGGTTTCCGCCAGCGGACCGAGAATCAGGCCGATCACCGCCACCGGAATGTCCCAGCGGCGCATGACGAATCCCAATAAACCGAAGACAAAGCGAAAAGAACCGCCTGGCTGAGCACGAAACCGGCGCGGTTGATCAGCACGATTTGCACTAGTAGATCCGCGCTGACCCAAAGAAACGCGCCGGCGTGAAAGCGGTGCTCACCGCGCGCCGTCGCATCGTCGGGCACCGCGTTGCGCCAGCCGCCGGCCAACGCTTCGTAACGCAGCCAGGACGCCGGCAAAATTGACAAGCTTCAATCGAGTGACGCGACAAAATTGATTTAACCGGCGAGGGATGTTAGATAAACAGCACCCTCACCAATCATGGTATCGGGGCGTAGCGCAGCCTGGTAGCGCACACGCTTGGGGTGCGTGTGGTCGGAGGTTCAAATCCTCTCGCCCCGACCAAACCCTTTATTTCGGGGATATTCGAGCAATTCTTTGGTCACGCCGATAGCGTACTGCGGCCCATCTCCATTTAATGAGCCACGCCGCTGCCCAAGCCGCTCGCCTGGGCGATGATGTCGTTCAGGGGTTTCTCAAAATCCAGCGGGCGATTGTCGCGCGCGGCGTCGCGCTCGGCGACCAGCGCGTAGACTTCGACGCGGTTACCTTCAGGGTCGAGCACATAGCAGGAGACGGTGTTGCCCATAGCGGTGTAGGCGTGGCTGACGCAATGGTCGATGGTGACGCCGTGGCCTTTGAAGCGCTCGTAGAATTCTTTGACTTCCGCCGGCGTGTCGACTTTCCAGGCGATGTGGCCGATCAGTTTGGCCGAGCCTTCGCGCCCTTTGGCGAGCGCCAGTTGGTGATCGTCGAGCTGGGGATCGGGAGTGAGAAAGACCATCCGGCCGGGGTTTTCGCGGTATTTGATCAAGCCCAAAACGTTGGTGTAGAAGTTGACCATCTTGTCGAGATCATTGACGTAGAGCACCACGTGGCTGATCGATTTGACTTTGGGCATAGGGCTGGCCTCCTTTGGCTCAATTGCGCGCACAGTAGCCAATAACGCGCGCTCGTGTCAACTATCGCCAACTATAGCCTAGAGCGTTGCGAGGAAAACGTTGAGCGACTTCGTTATTCATCCGCAGTTGTTGGCCGATTGCCACCATCTTGGCCGGCTGGAAATTTCTCATCTGCTGCTAAACAAAAACGCTGTGCTGCCGTGGTTTATCTTGGTGCCCGAATACGGCGTTGGAGACCTGCTCGACCTTGCGCCGCAAAAGCGCAATCTGGTGATGACGGAAGCTGCGTCGATTGCCGGCTTTGTCAAAGGCCATTTCGCGCTGGCCAAAATTAATTTCGCTGCCATCGGCAACGTCGTGCCGCAATTGCATTTGCACGTTGTTGGGCGGCGGGCGGGCGACGCCTGCTGGCCGGCGCCGGTATGGGGACATTTGCGTGAGACTCGCGATTATACCGCGCAGGAGCTAGCAACGATCGCCGCGCAATTGGCGCGGCAGTGTAATTTGCGGCGTGCTGTCAGGATCTAGAGCTTAGCGAGCACGGGGGTCAAATAAGCTTCGATTAGCGCAGCGATCAGCAATAACGGCACGATTACCCAAAAAAGAAAACGGGACGCATGCGCGAGTTCCTGTCGCAGCGGCTTGGGCTGCCGTCGCAACAGACGCTTGAAGAGGTGGCTGCCAAGCAGAAGGCCGATGCTGGTTGCCAGGAACACCGCCGGCAGCTCGATCACGCCGTGCGGCAGAATCGCCATGGTCGACTGCCAGATGCCGCGCGAGCCCAATGAAACCGAAACGATGGCGCCGAGCGCCGCGCCATTGACCAAGAGAAAGACCACCGGCAAGATTCCCAGCAATGTGCCGAGAAATATCGCCATCGCCGATTTGACTGAGTTGTTGAGAAAAATTGCGCCGGCGAGCTGGAGTTTTGAGAGGCCGCGAAACATGCCGGCAAACCCCATCAAGGACTTTTCGAGCTGACCGGCCAACCCGGCGTGCAGGTTGACCAAAAGAACCCCGGCCAAAGCGCCTAATCCGAACAACAGTACGCTCCAGACAAAATAGGGCCGCAGCCGCTTGGTATAGTCCAACAAAGATTCGCGCATCGCGTCGACCATAAGTTATCTTAGCAAATTGCGCGCGGCTCCCCAATCGATCTTGCCATGCTCATTGAAGCGCGGTAGACCGAAGCCATCAAACATGGCGGCATCGCTGCGAAACATAATTCAGGCCTACGATCCTAAATGCCCGCTTGACCAGGCATCGACCGCGCCGGCGTCGTGGTACACCGACGCGCGCATTGCCGAGTTGGAGCGTCGCACGGTTTTTTCGCGCAGCTGGCAAATGGCCGCGCGGAGCGATCGGTTGATCGACTGCGGACGGTATGTCACCGGCGACATCGCCGGCGCACCGGTGGCTTTGGTGCGCGGGGAGGACGGCGTGCTGCGCGGCTTTTTCAACGTCTGTCGTCATCACGCGGCGCAGGTGCTCCTCCCGCCCGAAGGCTGCGCAAAACATTTGCGCTGCCCATACCATGGTTGGACGTATGACCTGACAGGCCGCCTGGTGGCCGCGCCCGAGTTCGCCGGCGTGGCAAACTTCTCCGCCGCAAAGATAGCTCTGCCGCCCGTGCGCGTCGCCTCCTTTGGTAGATGGTTATTTGCCAAGCTCGCAGGTGAAGGCGATGAGCTTAATGTTTATCTGGGCGGCGATTTGCGGGCCCAGATCGATCGACTGGCGTTGGACAAGCTGCACTGGTACGAGCGGCGTTGTTACACGCTCGACTGCAACTGGAAAATCTATGTCGACAATTATCTCGACGGCGGCTATCACGTGCCGCACATTCACACAGGTCTCAACAGCGTGTTGACGCCGGGAAAGTACCGCATCGAAACCGGCGCGCGCCATTGTTTGCAATCGAGTGACATGATCCCAAGTGCCAGCGATGGCGAAACGGCGGCGGTGCGCCAGGGCGAGCGCGCCAGCTATTTCTGGATCTATCCCAACTTCATGATTAACGTTTACGCCGGGGTGATGGACACCAATCTGGTTCGGCCGCTGGGCGTCGACCGCTGCGAAGTGATCTTCGATTACTATTTCGCGGATCTAGCAGACCAAGGGCGCAATCGCGCGAGCATTGCGCTGAGCGAAAAGATTCAGGATGAAGACAAGGCGATCTGCGAATCGGTGCAGCGCGGGCTGCGCTCGCGCTCTTACGATGCCGGGCGTTTGTCGGTGCGGCGCGAAGCGGGCGAGCATCTGTTTCATAGGTTGCTCCATGCCGATTTGACGGAAGGGGTTGCGCGATGACCGGCACTCTCGAAGCGATTTGGCTCAAGCGCGCCCATCGCGGCGTGATGGATTCGGTTGAGAGTGCAACGCTTGTCGACGGCAAAGGAATCGTGGGTAACGCCGATCAAGGCGGTTCGCGCCAGGTCACGATTATCGAACGGGAAGTGTGGGAAGCCCTCATGAAAGAAGCCAACGGGAGCATAGCTCCTGCCGCACGGCGCGCCAACCTGCTGGTTAGCGGCCTCGCTCTGGCAAATTCTCGCGGGCGAATATTGATCATAGGGACTGCGCGTTTGCTGATTGGCGGCGAGACCAAGCCCTGCGAGCGCATGGACGAAGTGTTGGATGGGTTGCAGCAGCGCATGTGGTCCAATTGGCGCGGCGGCGCCTATGCGAAAGTGCTAACCGGCAGCGCGATTCGCATCGGCCAAATTGTCCGTTGGGAATCGCTTCCCTGAAGCATAACCGTTCGACCGTTGTAGTTTCGAGCCAGGACAGCCCACTAGACGCCGCCCAAGAATTTGTACTAGAAGCTGTCCGAGTCTCAAGGAAGAGCGATGGCAGATATTTTCATCAGCTATGCTTCCGAAGATCGCGCCCGCGTTCATCCATTGGCTGAAGCCCTTGCGGCGCTCGGCTGGTCGGTGTGGTGGGATCGGCATATTCCTGTCGGAAAGTCGTTCGATCGCGTCATCGAAGAGGAGATCGGCAAAGCCAAAGTTGTGCTGGTGCTCTGGTCGACGGTCTCGGTCGCCAAAGAGTGGGTGCGCAACGAGGCCGATGAAGCGAAGACCCGCGACATCCTCGTGCCGGTGTTCATCGACGAAGTCAAACCGCCTCTAGCGTTCCGCATGTTAAACGGCGCCAATCTTTCGCGCTGGCAGCCGAGCCTAAGCAATGCAGAATTCGACAAACTGACCGAGCGCATCAGCGAGCTGATGGGGCAGCAGCCTGCGGCGCAGCCCAAGCGGCCCGACGCGCTGGCACGCGAGCCTACCAAGCCGCCGCTCACGCAAGCCTGGTTAAGCCGTTTCTTTAACTCCAAAGTCGTACGCGGCGGCTTGGCTTTCGTAGCGATGGGTATGTTCGGCATTTACTTCGTCCTTTCGGCTCGCCAGCCCAATACCGTCCCGACAGCGAAGCCTGCGGCCCAAGAAAGTCCTCAAACCAAGCCCATTACAGCGGCGCCCAAACAACCGTCGCCGCCGGCCGAGCCTGACATGCAAAAGTCTATCGAAGATTTGGCTAAGGCCTTTGGCGGCGCAGTGCCGGCGACCTCGATGGCCAAAGCGTTTAACAAACCCGCACTAGGGTTGAGCGTCGCGTATCTCACATCGGCGCAAAGCGCGTCGACTGGCGGTGCGCTGCCAGCCGGCGCAGCCGTCATGGAGGTGAAAACGAACGGGCCCATGGCGGCGGCCGGAATTCAGGCCGGCGACGTGATCCTGGCAGTCAATGGCAAGAAGATCGAAAGCGAAGACGACTTGCGTCAGGCCATTCGGCGTGTCGAAGCGGGTAAGAGCAAGTTTACGATCCAGCGGCAACAGAAGACCAAGACGGTCATCGTCGATTGTCCTAAGTGTGCGCTGGATTAATTCCGCCGATGAAAAGCAATAAACAACGCCGATTGGAAATCAAAGCGAAACGATTGACCCGCGCGTTCAAGCGCAACCGCACGACAAAGAAGGATGCGCGGCCAGGGGCCCAGTTCACAGCGCCGGTAAACCAAGCATTACTCGCGCCGTACAACAGCTATGGCGCACCGGTCTTTGTCGACAGCGGCTATTATCGAGACGAGCCCTTTGATTGCGCCGGCTGCGACACTACTGAAGTCTGGACGGCGACGCAGCAAAAATGGTGGTATGAGGTGGCGAAGGGGTACGTCTATTCCTCGGCAAAGTATTGCCGCACCTGCCGGCGCAAGGAAGGCGCCCGCCAAGATGAGGCCCGGCGCGTTCATCAAGAAGGCCTAGGGCGCAAAAGAACCAGGAGAGTGACAACATGAAGGCAAAGAAGAGTTGGCACGAGAAACTCGCTGACGACAAAGGTCTGCCGAAAGTTGTGCCGATTGGCGCATGTGAAAATCGGGCGGTGAATTGAATCCGCAGTATCCCGGCGGCGTCAAAGAGCAAACCAAGTTATAGGTTGGTGCAGGCTTGCTTGCAGCACCTATAGCAGTTAGAGATAGCAACCACCGGTCCTAACGTAAACTGGGTTTTTCGAAAGGAGTGACTATGGGATTATTAGACGGCCTCATCGGCAGCGTGTTAGGTTCAGCCTTGGGAGGCGGCCGCGCGCAGCCGCAGGACCCACTCAGTGCAATACTCGGTGGTCTGATGGGCGGCAATACCGGCGGCGGTGGCGGCGGCAATATGCTGTTACAATTGGCGTTGTCGATGCTGCAACAAAACGGCGGCCTCGATGGTGTGCTCGGTAAGTTCCGCCAAGGTGGCATGAGTGCGCAGGCGGATTCGTGGGTGAGCACGGGGCAGAATATGCCCATATCGCCGAATCAGCTTGAGCAAATCTTTGGCTCCGGCGCCATTAGCGATATCGCTTCCAAGCTTGGCATGTCACAGCGAGATGCCGGTTCGGCGATGTCACAGGTGTTGCCCGAGCTGATCAATCAGCTGACTCCCCAGGGGCAGGTCACCGGCGAAAGCAATAGCTCGATTGGCGATGCGCTAAACTCTTTAGCGCGCAGCCTGGGGCGATAACTCTCGCCCGCACATCTAAAGGGCAAAGGGCTAAGTGCAAAGGGCGGACGAAAACTCGTCTGTCTGATAATCGCTTAGCTCTTTGCCCTTTGCATTTTGCGTTCACCTATCGCGCATGCGCCAGCAGCCGACTATCCTGGTCGTTGTTCTCGCGGTGCTGGCGGCGTTGTTCGTGATCTTCACCTCCGCTCAACTACCCGCCGTGGTGGCCTCCCATTTCAACTTCAGCGGCAATCCGGACGCCTGGATGAAGCGGGAGAACTACGTTGCCTTCATGGTGATCTTCATCCTGGTCTACCCGGCGTTGATGACGCTCGCCTTTATCTGGCTGCCGCGGAAATTTCCAGCGCTGGTGAACATCCCTCGGCGTGACTATTGGCTCGCCCCCGAGCGGCGCGAAGAATCACTGAAGTATCTGGCGAATCACGGCTGCTGGTTTTCTTGCCTGCTGCTGCTCACGCTGGCCGGCGTTCACTATGCGCTCGTCGTTGGTCACCGCACCCAACCGCCGGCGCTGCCGTTGCCATTGTTCTTTGCCGTGCTCGGTTGCCTTGGCGTCGGAGTGATTGTCTGGACGATCAAGCTTTTGCGGCGCTTTCCAAAACCGACTGTGTAACATCGATGCACGCGCAAGCGCTGCAGAGTTGCATACTTGTTCAAAAACACTCTGTTAATCGGGTGTCGAACAATTGAAGGGCAAGCGCATCGGCACGGGCGAACCCAATAGCAGCCAGGACCGGATCACGCGCGAGACCTTGCGCCGTTTGGGGTTGAATGCCGACCGCGACGTAACCCTGGTGCCGTTTGGCAGTCGCAGTGTGCTGCGCGTCAACGCGCTGTTCGCCAACAAACCGGGTCTCAAAGGCAAACGCGCCGAGGACCTCACCGATGGTGATTTAATCGGCGAGCTAGAGCGCGACGGTTTCTTCAAACGGCTCTACAATATTCCTCCGGAGCATGGTGAATAAAACCTCATGCCTCCACAACTGTCATTCTGAGCCCCTTCGGCTTTGCTCATCTAAACTCCGCCAAAGAATCTACCAATAGCACGGAGCGACAAAGCAGATGCTGCGCTTCGCTCAGCATGACACCCTACGCGATGGCGATAATTTGGTTTAACAAAGTGCAGCATTCGGCGAAGGATTGGTCGTCCATTCGCTTTGCTGCGTGAGGCCGTGCGCGCCGCAGGCGCCAGTCAAAGGACTTGGGCTGGTGGCACAAGACATAGCTTGGAGTGCGCTTTTTGCGGCCGGGTGCTGAGCCGGCGACGACGGCGAATGGGTTGGTCGCGTTGCAGGCAGCCGTGGTCATCGGCAGGCCGATGACCAGTCCGGTCTTGTGGTTGAACGCACGCGGCGATAGCACCACCATCGGATGGATGTCCCGCATCTCCGAGCCCACCTGGGGATTGCAGTCGATCCAAATCACATCCTGGCGGTCAGGAACCCAGCTTGAGCGTGCAGCCATGATCAAAGTTTTTCCGCGCCGAGCAGTGGCGCAGCCATCGCTTCACCGCCGTGTCGAGCCGGATCGTAACGTTCGAGCCGCTCGGCCAGCGTAAGTCGCTTCTGACCTTGGGGTGCAATGATCACGCGACCGTCTTCAACGGTGAGTTTTACCCGCTGGTTGGCCTTGAGCCGGGCGGTCCGCGCAACCGCCGAGGGTATACGAACACCGAGGCTATTACCCCAAATTTTGATTTCCAGCACCGCTTCGCTCATGATTTCCTCCGTGTATCAACATGTTTATACATCATCGGAGGTGGCTGCGCAACGAAAGCGTGCGGCGGCGGGGCGCTGGCTTTTCTGTCAAGACCGCTCCATCGCTCCAATAGCTGGTTCCTAATTTCGATAGCTGCTAAAGACGTAGTCCTTGTCTTTCTGCGCGGTGTGACATTCGAAGCAGGCTTTTACAGCATTGTCTTTGACCACGCGATTCTTCGGATCGCCGCCGCCAAAGCCTTCAAAGCCCCAGCCGCCGGTCTTGGAAAATTTTTTGCTGTCTTTTTGCGTGACGCCCAGCACTTTACGTTTGCCTTCGCCGACGGTGTTGTTCTCGGCGCTCGCTTCTAACAAGTCAAAGACGATGATCGAGCCATCGGGAAATTTGCCCTTGCGGTAGCCTTCCATCGCCTGGGTGTTGGCGTAGAGATGGTGGATGCCGCCAAAGGCGTCATAGAGCGGATGGCCTTTTTCAATTACCATCGACTTTACATGGCGCCAGGAACGGTAGCCGGCCGGGTAGAGAACTGTGGTTTGCTCGGCGGCAAAGGCCGCCGTTGCTGCCGCGATTGCCACGGTTAATAGAATCTTCTTCACGCGCATACCTCCCTATGTTAAAAAGATAGCCGCAATTTAGCCGCATCTTGTGAGTTTGCCTAGAAGGTGCTCCACGGTGGGGTAGGTACTTTGTGGTGCAAATTGGCGAATCTAAAACCTAAAATAAAATCTTCGCTGACCGCGGCACGCATCGTCGAAGATATCGTTGCGTGCAAATGGTCGCTCTCGGTGTTGGCTGGATTGCGCGGCGGCGTATGCCGTCCCGGGGCGTTGCAACGCGCCATCGACGGAATCTCCACCAAGGTTTTGAACCAACGATTATCTAAAATGGTCCGCTATGGCGTTTTGTCGAAACAGAATTTTCCCGAGATTCCGCCAAGGGTGGAATACCAATTGACGCCTCTCGGGCGCAAGCTTTTGACGATTCTTGATCAAGTCGAGTCCTTGCAGCGTGAGCTGGAAAAGGTGAAACGGTGATGAAAGGTTTTACGCACCACGGTCGTTGTCCCTGGGTCGATCCGAGCAAGCCCGATTATGTCGAGTACCACGATCGAGAATGGGGTGTGCCGGTGCATGACGACCGGCGTATGTTCGAATTCCTTACTCTCGAAGCCGCGCAGGCGGGACTTAGCTGGTACACAGTCTTGCGCAAGCGCGATGCCTATCGCGAAGCGTTTGCCGATTTCGATCCTGAGAAAGTCGCGCGCTATGGCAAAAAGCAAAGCGACGGGCTGCTGAAAAATCCCGGCATCATCCGCAACCGCCTGAAGATCGCTGCAGCGATTGAAAACGCCAAACAGTTTCTCGCCGTGCAGGAGGAGTTCGGCACGTTTGATAAATACATCTGGCGCTTCGTTGACGGTAAGCCGATCGTCGGTAAGTTGCGGGTCTTGAAAGATTATCCGGCCACTAGCAAAGAGTCGGACGCCCTGAGTAAAGACCTCAAACAGCGGGGTTTCAAATTCGTCGGTTCGACGATTATCTACGCCCACATGCAAGCCACCGGCATGGTCAATGATCATGCGCTCAGTTGCTTTCGCCGCCAGGAAATTCTCGCCAAGCATAAATAGCCTCTCTTTGGCAGCGACTCTGTAAATATCTGAATTTCCTGGGCTTGTTCTGTTTGTGCGCAAGCTCGGAAAGTTTTGGCTTGACTACTGAAATAAATTTCAGTATACCGTCTTCCCATGCTTCCGACCCTCACCCAGCGGCAAAAAGAGATCTACGATTTTCTCCTGAAAACCATTCGGGAGAAGGGCTTTGCCCCGTCGATCCCCGAGATCGGCGCGCGCTTTAAGATCGCCTCCACCAACGGCGTCTCGGATCATCTAAAGGCCCTGGAAAAAAAGGGCTACATCCGCCGGCTCGGCAAGCGCGCCTTGGAGATCGTCACGGCGAGCGGCCAATCGGCGTTGAGCGGTTTTCGCGAAATCCCGATTCTGGGACGGATCCCCGCCGGCAAGCCGTTTCTCAGCGACGAAAACATCGAAGGCATGCTGGCTATTACTAACGATATGGGCTCAGGCAAAATCTTTGCCCTACAAGTCAAAGGCGACAGCATGATCGGCGCCGGCATTCAGGACGGCGACAAAGTGATCGTCAAGCAGCAGGGCACGGCGGAAAATGGCGAAATCGTCTGCGCCTTGATCGAGGGCGAAGCGACCTTGAAGCGCTTTTTTAAAAAAGGCGGCGTCGTCACGCTTCAAGCAGAAAATGAAAAATATGCGCCGATCACGGTGTCGCAGGGGGAGTTTCGGATCGTTGGCAGAGTGATCGGATTACAAAGAAAATTCTAAACGATGCAACAAAGATCAAACCACAGGAGGATTTTATGACGACGAAAAGTTTTGAGGATTTGGAAATTTGGAAAAGCGCCCGGGGGTTGGCGAAAGAAGTGTATCGCTTAACTGCCGATCCGAAATTTTCCAAGGATTATCGCTTCCGCGATCAACTGCGCGACGCGGTCACGTCAGTCATGTCTAACATTGCCAAGGGTTGTGAGCGCGGCGGCAATCAAGAGTTTTTGCAATTTCTCTTCACAGCCAAAGGGGCTTGTGGGGAAGCCCGCTCGCATCTTTATGTCGCCTTTGACCAAGCGTATTTGCCGCAGAAAAACTGCGAAGAGTTGTCGCAGGCTTTCAAACGGCTCTCGACCATGATCAGCAATTTGATCGATTATCTAAAAGGCAGCGATGCGAAAGGACCTCAATACAACAACTCCAACCGTCCCAACGGGGCGAGTCGGCCTGAGGTTAATCGCAACGGTCGAACGATTTGAACCTCAAAAAAAGGCCGAACAGTTTGAAGGATTTGAACCGTACCAATGGCTTTCATGTTTGCTCAGAAGAGCACACAGCAAGACGTTGCTCGGTCAGAGAGCCATTGGACGCTAAGTCAAATTACTGGCCGTTTAGTCGAAATCTCCGGCTCGACGGGATCCGCATCGTTGACCATGAGCTTTGGCTTAGTGCGCGAAGCGCAGTTAAACGGGGAGCCGGTTGGTTGGGTGACTTCGACCGAGAGTTCTTTCTATCCACCGGATGCGGCTCGGAGTGGTGCCGATCTAGCTGCTCTCGTGGTGGTTCGTTTGCCAAAACGAGAGAACATTCCGCGCGCGGGAGAGAAACTTTTGCGCTCGGGTGGGTTTGGGTTGATTGTGCTCGATCTTGGGGCGGCCGATATTCCCATGCCCTTGCAGGCGCGCTTGACGGGTTTGGCTATGCATCATCATGCGGCGCTGGTTTGTCTGACGACTAAAGCGAGTAAAGCTTTTTCGTTGGGCTCGTTGGTGTCGTTGCGCGTGCACGCGGAAAAGAAACGGATTTCTGGAAATAGGTTTGGCTGCGCGCTGCGGGTGCTGAAAGACAAACGGCGCGGGCCCACTTGGAATCATGAAGAACTCTACCGCGGACCGGCTGGCTTGTGTTGATCTGCCGGCTTTTCCATTGCAGCTGCTGCTCAAGCGCCGCCCTGAATGGGCGGGCCATCCGGCCGCAGTGGTGGCGGAGGACAGACCGCAAGGATTGATTCTTTGGGTCAATGATCGAGCCCGCCAACTCGGCGTCTTGCCGGGAATGCGCTACGCCGCGGCTTTCTCTCTTGCGACGGGATTGCGCGCCGGCGAAGTAGCCGCGGGTGAGATCAAACAAGCCATAGACGGCCTCACCCAATGTTTGATGCGTTGGTCGCCGGAAGTCGAACCGGCCAAACAGGAGCCCGGGATTTTCTGGCTCAATGGCGCTGGGTTGAAGCAGCTTTTCCCCACGGCCAATCAGTGGGCCCGAGCGATTGATGGCAGCATTAAAGAAGGTGATTACCAGGCCACCATCGTCGTCGGCTATACCCGTTTTGACACCTACGCCGTTGCTAAATCTCGAAGGGGGGTAACAATCTTTCGCAGTGCCGACGAGGAGCGCGCTGCCGCAGAGCAGGTGCCGCTTGACCGTCTGCATATCGACGCCAAATTTCGCGATGTTTTATCCAAGCTCGGCATCAGGACCGTCGGCGCTTTATTAACACTGCCGCCAAGCGGTTTGCGCGAGCGTTTCGGTCCCGATGCGCACCGGCTTTACCGCATGGCCGCTGGCGACCTCTGGACACCGCTCCAGCCGAGCGCGCCGGAAGCACCGGTTGTGCAACACCGTATCCTCGACGACGCCAAAAGCGACGCTGTACGGCTTTTATTTCTCATCAAACAGATGCTCCATCCGCTGCTCGCCACGCTTGCCACGCGTGCTCAAGCGCTGACGGTCTTGTGGCTGTCTTTTCTCATCGATCACGGCGCTTGGTTGAAAGAGCAACTGCGCCCCGCCGAGCCGACGCTCAACGCGGTTCAAATTCTCGATCTCGTAAGACTGCGGCTTGAATCGCTTAAACTCACTGCCGGTGTGATCGAAATCGAGTTGCGCGCCGAATCTTGCGCGGCAACGAGGGAGCAGCTCCGGCTGTTCATCGAAGGCCCGGCACGCGATCTCGACGCCGCTAACCGCGCCCTGGCGCGCCTGCGCGCCGAGTTCGGCGACGGCGCTGTCGTGCAGGCCAAACTAAAAGATGGTCACCTCCCTGAAGCTAACTTTGCCTGGGAACCCCTCGATCGGATCATACCTCCGAACAATTCTACAACTTCGATTAAGGCAGACGGTTTGAACGGCTTGAACCCTTCGACCGGGCTCAGGACAGGCTCCGCAAAGCGATTGAATGGTTGGAACGGTCAGTCCGCATTGGTCCGCCGCATCGTCAACAAACCGATCATGTTTGCTGGCTCCCCGCGTGGTAATCACGAGGACGGTTGGCTGATCTTGGGTCTCCAGTACGGCAGCATTGAAAAACTCACCGGTCCCTACGTTTTCTCGGGCAGTTGGTGGAATCGCGAAATCCAGCGCGAATACTACTACGCCGAAACCCGGCGTGGGGATCTCCTGTGGGTGTACTACGACCAGATGAGAAGACGATGGTTTTTACAAGGGGTGGTTGAGTGATTCAAAACGAACTATTGAATGGAGGTTTTATGGCCATACATCCGGGTAGAATTTTATTGGAAGAATTTCTTGCACCACGTGGAATTAGTGTCTGGCACCTGGCGCGAGATGTACAAATCCCGGTGCGGCGGGTTTATGAAATTATTCAGGGACAACGTGCCATCACCAAAGATACTGCTCTCTGTCTAGCGCACTACTTTGGCATGTCCGAACGCTACTGGTTGGATCTACAGGCACGGTTTGAAGGAGAGACGGCAAAGAAAACTTTGAAAGATTTTTTGAGAGGGCAATCGCTTCGTTATGTGGGGTAAGGATTAACGGTGATTTAGACAAAGTGCATTTGTCGTGATGGTTAATTATGTTCGATGTTTCCTACCTACCGCTTTGGTGCAAGAGCAATTTTTCTTTTCTCGAAGGAGCCAGTCATCCCGACGAGCTGATTGAAGAGGGGCATCGGCTTGGTTTGCCTGCCTTAGCGTTAACTGATCGCGATGGGGTTTATGGTATCGTGCGCGCCCATGTGAAGGCGCGCGAATTGGGGATGAAATTGATCGTCGGTGCGCAGGTGAGCGTCGATGATGGCTCAGTCATCGTGCTCTTAGCTCAAGATCGTGGCGGTTATGCCAATCTTTGTCGTTTGTTAACCAGGGGGCGATTGCGTTCGGAAAAGGGGGAGAGCGTTGTTTCTTGGGATGAGGTCTGCGCGCATGCTTCGGGGGTGATTGGGTTGTGGGGTGGGGGTGGAGAGCAGGGGGATGGGAGCAGGGAGCAAGCAGCCGGAGCGCGCAGTGCAAAGAGCAAGGGGCAAGGGGCCGGAAGTGCGCGAGGTCGCACTAATACCGGCAAGTCAGCCGAGGTGATAGATTCCGGGCCTTCGACTGAGCTCAGGACAGGCCTGCGCCGGAATGACGGAGTAAAAGCCCGAGAAATCATTGAATTATTGTGTGATGCCTTTGGCGATCGCCTTTACCTCATGCTCGCGCGTCATCGGCGGGAGGAGGAGGTCGAGCAAGAAGCGCACCTGCGCGAGGTTGCCAGCCGTTATAACATTCCGCTGCTTGCTGCCAACGAAGTGCTTTATCACACGCCGGCGCGCCGGCGGCTACAGGATGTTCTCACCGCAGTTCGCCAGGGTGTGCCAGTCTCCAGTTGCGGTCGCAAGTTAAAGCCCAACGCTGAATACGGACTTAAGTCGCCGCCGCTTTTCGGCCAACTGTTTGCTGACGATCCGGCAGTGGTGACACGCACGCTGGAAGTTGCCGAGCGGTGCAGGTTTTCACTAAACGAGCTGCGTTATCGCTATCCTTCGGAAAAAATGCCGAATGGGGTGACCTCCGCCGAGTGGCTGCGCCGCTTGACGCTTGAAGGCGCGCAGCGGCGCTACCCTCAGGGCGTTCCTAACGGGATCCCCCAGCAAATCGATAAGGAATTGGAGATTATTCAAGCGCTCGATTATCCCGGCTACTTTCTCACCATGTGGGAGATCGTCGAGTATTGCCGCGCTAACAATATTCTTTGTCAGGGGCGAGGTTCGGCGGCCAATTCCGTGGTCTGTTACTGCTTGGGCATTACCGCCGTCGACCCAAAGCGCATCGGGATGCTCTTCGAGCGCTTTCTCTCACAAGAACGGGCTGAGCCGCCGGACATCGATCTCGATATCCAGCACAACCGGCGCGAAGAAGTGATCCAGCATGTCTATGAGAAATACGGCCGCGAGCGCGCCGCCATGGTTGCCAACGTGATTCGCTACCGGGCGCGCTCGGCGCTGCGCGATGTCGGCAAGGCGCTGGGATTTGCCGAAACCGAGTTGGATCGCATGGCAAAGTTTTTATCGTCCTATGATGCGGTATCGCCCCATACGCTGCACAGCTTGGGCGTCGACACGCGGGCAGGCATGCACAAGCATTTGCTTGAGTTGACCAATGAGATTTTAGATTTTCCGCGCCATCTATCGATTCACCCCGGCGGGTTCTTGCTCGGCCATGAGCCGGTGCACGATATTGTGCCCATCGAAAATGGCACCATGGCCGAGCGCACGGTGATTCAGTGGGATAAGAATGATCTTGAAGATTTAAATTTGTTTAAAGTGGATTTGCTGGGCCTAGGGGGGCTGACGCAGCTTGATCTATGTTTCAAACTGTTGCGCGCACATGATGGCATTGAACTGTCGATGGCGACCATCCCGGAAGGTGATAGCGCAACCTTCGATCAAATATGCATGGGCGACACCGTGGGTGTGTTCCAGATCGAAAGCCGCGCGCAGATGTCGATGCTGCCACGGCTGCGACCAAGAGATTTTTACGATTTAGTGATTGAGATCAGCATTGTCCGTCCCGGCCCGATCACCGGCGGTATGGTGCATCCGTATCTGCGCCGCCGTCAGGGCAAAGAAAAAGTTGATTATCCACATTCTAGTCTTGAACCAGTCTTGGAGAAAACCCTTGGCGTGCCGCTGTTTCAAGAGCAGGTGATGCGTTTGGCGATGGTTGCCGCCGACTACACTCCGGGTGAAGCCGATCAATTGCGCCGCGACATGGCCGCCTGGCACCGCACCGGCCGCATGGAGCGCCACCGCGAGCGCTTGATCACCCGCATGCAGGCCAAGGGCATCAAGCCGGAGTTTGCCCAACGCGTGTTCGAGCAGATTCGCGGCTTCGGCGAGTACGGCTTTCCCGAAAGCCATGCCGCGAGCTTTGCGTTGATTGCCTACGCGACGGCGTGGCTTCGCTGTCACTATCCCGCTGAGTTTACTTGTTCACTGCTCAACGCCCAGCCCATGGGTTTTTACACACCGGCGACGATTGTCGGTGATGCGCAACGGCACCATGTGGTGGTTCGACCTGTCGACGTGCAGCAGAGCGAATGGGATTGCACATTAGAAGAATTAAACAGCGGCCGCAGCAATTTCGCCGTGCGCATGGGACTGCGTTACATCAAGGGCCTGTGCCAAGACGAAGCCGAGGAGATTGTTTTGCGCCGAGGCCAAGGCGCCTTTGCTTCGCTCGAAGATTTTATTCGGCGCACGCGCGTCAGCGAAAGCACGGCGAGCGCGTTGGCTGAAGCCGGTGCGCTGGAGAATCTAACCAAAGAGCGTCGCTCGGCGCTTTGGGACGTGCGCCGATTGGCCCGCCAGCAAAATCAATCGTTACGTTTGTCACCGCGAGAAAGATCCGCGCGCTTCGAATCCTTGTCCGATTTTGAAGAGGTGCACTGGGACTATCGCATGACCGCGCACAGCCCACGGCGCCATCCGTTGGCGCCGCTGCGTACCGCGCTGGCGGCGCAAGATTTGCCGGACGCAGCAACAATCATGGGCATGCAAAACGGCGCCAGAGTGCGCTACGCCGGATTAGTCATTTGCCGTCAGCGACCCGGCACCGCCGGCGGCGTCGTGTTCATGACACTCGAAGATGAAAGCGGTTTTGTCAACGTGGTGGTGTGGGAGAATGTGTTCCAACGCTATGCGGTGATCGCCAAAACCGTGAGTTTCTTGGGCCTCACCGGCAAGCTGCAAGTCGAAGAGGGTGTGGTTCACTTAGTTGCCGAACAGATGTGGGAGCCCAAGGTCGCGCTCCATCCAGCCAACACGCACAGCCGAGATTTTCACTAGAGCCGTCTCGGGCGCATTCTATGTAGGTCCGTTCTCTGTTGACTTTCGGCAGTCGAGAGGGAACTCTAGCCTTCATGTCGGTCTCTCCCCATCCTTCGGCTAGAGCCATGCGACGGGTTGATGTCCCTGCGCTGGAAAATGGTGACCGTTTGACTCGCCCAGAGTTCGAGCGTCGCTATGCGGCTATGTCGCAAATCAAGAAAGCGGAACTAATCGAAGGAGTGGTTTACGTGCCTTCCCCAGTACGCTACGAGGGACATGGTCGCCAGCATTCGGAGTTAGCCACATGGCTCGGAGTCTATGTCGCCTCTACACCGGGGGCTGGGGTAGCAGACAATGCCACCGTGCGCTTGGATTTCGATAACGAACCACAGCCAGACTTGCTGCTCCGCATCATCGAGGGTGGGCAATCGCAGGTTGGCTCTGACGGTTACGTGGAGGGTCCGCCCGAATTGATCGCCGAAATCGCTTCGAGCAGTGTAGCCTATGATCTCCATCAAAAACTCGAAGTGTATCGTCGCCACGGTGTTCAAGAATACATTGTCTGGCGCACTCAGGATCAGGCCACCGATTGGTTTGTCCTGCGCGAGGGGCGCTATGAGCGATTGACGCCAAACGAATCGGGACTGTACCAAAGCGAAAATTTTCCCGGGCTATGGTTAGATGCGCCGGCGCTGCTGCAAGGCGATCTGGCTAAGGTTCTCCGGCAACAAACCGACGGAGTGGCGACTCCCGAGCACGACGCCTTTGTTGCGCTCACAAGAGCGAAGCGAAATTGAGCGAGCTTCGTTTCACAAATCCCGCTTCATCTTGATGGCTGCCAACGAAGCCAATAAACCGATTCACAACCAGGATCGACCCTCAACAACAGCACGAACCACAGGAGAGTACTTTCGAGTTGTTTCCAAATGAAAGGAAAGGGCGCAATCCATCACGCCCGTTGTCGTCGCCAAGGTAAGCGTTTCGCTGTTAGATCGTAAATGGAAAACTCTGTACTCATTGCCGACTTTGAATCGGCCAACTCGTCCCAAGCGGTCAGTCTGACTGCATGCTGTCCCTTATGTGCGCAACCAGGCGCGCCCCGGCTCTTCATCACACGCGATCGCGTCCATCATACTCCGGGGACTTTTGCCATTCACCGCTGCTCATATTGCGACGCGCATTTCATTCAGCCCTGGTTAGACAACGATCAGCTAACGCAATACTACCCTGCGGCTTATCGCCGCCATGGCCCGGCCAAATCTCTCGATAAGAAAAATTACCGCGGTTATTGGCACAGACTTGTTCTTGAATGCTGCTACGACTATCCGGCCACCAGTTCGGTTGGAACGGCTTCAAACATTAAAAGAACCGCAGCGTGGGTTCTTTCCTGGTTCATGGCCCGACAAGTGATTCCCTATAAAGGCCAAGGCCGGATTCTCGATGTCGGCTGCGGTGCTGGCTCCTATCTCTACCGCCTCAAGCAATGGGGTTGGAAGACCTATGGGATTGAGCCAAGCCCGGCAGCAGCCCAGCAGGCGCGCGCCTTGGGGCTCGATGTACAGCAGGGCACGCTGAGAGATGCCAAGTATCCGGACAGCTACTTTGATGTCGTACGGCTTTCCAACGTGTTGGAACATCTGCCGAACCCGAGAGAGGTGTTCGCACAGATCCGGCGAATTCTTAAACCCGACGGTATTGTCTACGTGACCGTTCCCAATACTCACAGCCTGATCTTCTGGCTATTTCGAGAACACTGGTTTGCCCTCGACGCGCCGCGTCATGTGATCTCTTACAGCCCGAAAACATTGCGAGTGTTGTGTGATGCCAGCGGTTTTGACATTGCCGCTATGAACTTTAGCGCAGGGCCTTTCAACTGCGTGCGCAGTTTGCGTTACTTCTTAAACGAGCACGAAAATTGGCCCGTTTGGATTCGGCGAATTCGCTGGGACCACAGCAAATTGCTGCGCCGCTTGCTACGGCCGATCTTCGTTATCGTTGATTCCTGCGGCTACGGCGATTTTTTGCACGCCACCTTGCGACCGAAATAGTACCGCCGATGTCTTCTGTTGGCGGGCGTTAACTTGACAAGCGAAAGAAAAGTGTGGTTTAAGAATTGTAATTTGCGTTGCGCTGTTTGGCAAAATTTTCCAGCAAGCGTGAAGATTGTGACGATCTCTAAGGAGGGGGTTGAATGAAAAATTCTGTGCATTTGATGACCGGGTCGGTGGCGGCGCTTTTCTTGGGTGCTTTGCTGGTGGCGTGTAGCTCGACGGATGCGCCACCGCCGGCTCCGGCACCGGTGCCGGCACCGAAGCCAGCTCCAGCCCCAGCGCCGGCTGCAAAGGAAGAGAAAGCTGCTAAGACTAAAGCCGTCGAAGTCGAAGGCGTGATCAGCGCCGTCGGCCAGCGCACGATTACTTTTCAACTAGAACGCAAAGGCAAGATTCGCGAAGAAGTGGTCGGTGTCGACGATAAGACCAAGATTGAAAAGAGCGGCAAGAACGTCAAGCTCGCCGATCTTCAGGCTGCCGATAAAGGTATGATCAACTACGAGCCCGATGCCTACACTCCCGCGCTGGGGATCAAGATTACTGGCAAGGGTGAAATTAAGAAAGTCGGCGGCGACGATTAGGTCCGATAGCGGTCGGCGCGGTCGCCGCCGACAACTTCTAAGTCTAGCGACTGATCCTCGCGCAAAATCTTAAACGAGATCCGTTCTCCCGGACGCTTTTTCCACATTTCGCGATAGAGCTCCGGACGCGAACGGATCGCGTTTTTTTCCACACTAAGAATCACGTCTCCCTCTTTCAAGCCGAACTTTTGCGCCGGCCCTCCGGGTACCACGCCGCCAATCACCACGTGATCGGCCATGGGCTGCGGATAGATGCCCAGCCAGGGCCTCGGCTGGCGGCTTTTCACTTGACCAAATTGCTTTAGCTCTTGCTCATAAGTACGGTAGTAGTCGATGGGAATCGCCATCGAGAATTTGCCGACCTCGGTCAAGTTAAGCGACACGACTCCGAGCAGCTCGGCGCGAAAATTGGCCAGAGTGCCGCCGCCGAAGCCGGGGTTAAAAGCCGTTGTGCGAATAGTCTTATCAATCATGTATTCCCATTGGCCGTCATAAAGATCGACCGACGAGACATAGCCGCCAGCCACCCGGCGACCGCCTTGACCACTGCTAGCGATCATCACGACCTCCTGGCCGAGCTGCACCGAATCCGCCGGCGCGAGCCGGAGAAACGGCAGCCCGCGGGTGGCGATCTTGATCAAGGACAATCCCGTCTCTTGGTCTTGGGCGGCGATCTGCGCCGGGTGCTGCTCGCCATCGTGAGTTGTCACCGTGATCGACGATGCGCCCACGGTGACGTAATGGACGGTCAAGATGTAGCCGTCGCTATCGACGATAGTGCCCGAGCCGAAGCGCTCTGCGCCCAAGTTGCGCGCCGAGGGGTGGCGCTCGGAAACTTTGACATGAAGCTCCACCGTTGCCGGCAGAATCGAATGGATCAAACCGATATGGCCATTCACAGTTGTACTCCTGAAACTTCAAAGGCACGGTTAGGGTGGAGCGGTAATTGCGCCGCCGGCGTATACAGTCGCCCTTGCCAGGTGTCGCGCTTTTCCAATTCATGATAAATCGCGTTATGCACGCCGATCTTATTGATGGACCAGGCCGGCGCGACGGTCATGGCACGATAGGTTTCGCCGGTCAGACGGTGAATCACCATGTTGGGGTCGAGGCGCTCCAGAAAATCAATCACCAGCGAGACGTATTCCTCCTGGCTAAAAAGCGTGAACTGACCGCCGTGGTAAAACTTTTCCAGAGTGGTGTTTTTGATCACGTGCAAATTGTGCAGTTTGACGCCGTCGATACCCAGCTCGTTGAGTAGACCAGAGGTTTGCAGCATCTCAGCACGGCTCTCACCAGGGAAGCCCAAAATCAAATGGGTGCAGACTCGCAGACCGCGGCGCTTGCAGCGCTTGATCGCATCGACATACTCGGCCAGACCATGGCCGCGATTGATCCACCCAAGGGTCCGGTCATGCATCGACTCAAGGCCCAGCTCCAACCAAAGATAAGTCGTGCGCGCGAGGTCGGCGATTAAGTCGAGCACGTCGTCGGGCAAGCAGTCCGGTCGTGTGCTGATCGACAGGCCGACGATGCCGGGAAAAGCCAGCGCTTCGCGGTAGAGTTGTTCCAGCTTGGCCGCGCTTTCGTAGGTGTTGGTATAGCTTTGAAAATAAGCGATGTACTTTTCCGCTCGGTGGCGTTTGAACACGGCGCTGGCGCCGCGCGCCAATTGTTCGGTGACCGAGGTGCGCGGCTGATAGTCCTCCGGTGTGTGGCTGGAGTTGTTACAATAGATGCAGCCGCCCACAGCGACTTTGCCGTCGCGGTTAGGGCAGGTGAACTCCATCCGCAGACCGATTTTGTAAACCCGCGCGCCAAAATGGTCTTTGAGCACATGGTTGAAGGCGTTGTAGCGCTTGGCCCGCCAACGCTCGTGAAGTTCGGCCGGAAAGTTCATGGGAAAGCCAACAGAGGGTTAACATAGGTACGGTTCAAGGTTCAAGATTTCTTCTCAGTACATTTCTTGTTGGCCTCGGCCTGGGTCTTGCCTGGGCTTGTGTAACACCCTGCGCGCGCCTTGGAAGTTGTTAATAAATCGATAGCTTTTACTCCTTGGGCGGGCTGCAACGGCTTGACAATGGGCAGGATTTCTCTATATTCACTTTACGAAACGGCCACTTCTGCGTCGATGAAAATTCCCGTCGACGATATTCCTCAATCCCCCAAAGAGATCAGTTTCGCTGAACGAACTGAGGGGCTTAATGAGTTTTACCGCAAGGAAAGTGCGGCGGATTTCCATTTTCCCCCAGAGCTGGCAGTGCTCCTGAGCTTTTATCGGTCTGGGGAGGAGTTGTTTTTTAATGGCGAAGTGGCCGGCACAATTGGCGCGCGTTGTGGCCGCTGCCTCGAAGATTACGAATTTGAATTGCGGCGGCGCTTCGATTTAGTCTTGGTGCCGGCGCCCGCCAAGAACGGCCGAGGCGTCGAGGAGCTGCGCGGCGAAGAATTGGGTCTGAGCTATTACGCAACCGAAGAAATCGACTTGGCTCCTCTCATCGACGAGCAAGTGATGTTGGCCCTGCCAACTCGGCCGCTGTGCAAGGACAGCTGCCGGGGGCTTTGCGATCGCTGCGGTGTCAATCTCAATGGCGAAGCATGCCGATGTGAGGCAGTAGCCAGCGACCCCCGTATGGCGATCTTTCGCACGCTCAAAGTCGGTCGCTAAGCGGGCCCTGGATGAGCAATTACCGCTGTCGTCGCTTTGCGGCGGCAGAGAAGGATGGGATTTTCCATGCCAGTACCGAAGAGACGCACTTCGAAACGAGTCAAAAATCAGCGCCGCGCGCACGACGCCCTAACGGCTCCGCAGTGGAGTAGTTGCGCTAAATGCGGTGAGACCGTCCTGCCCCACCGTGCCTGTCGCAACTGCGGTTTTTACCGCGGCCGAGTAGTCATCCAGACCGAAGAGAGTTGAGCCCGCCAGCGCGGTTCTATGCCACGGATCGCCGTTGATGCGATGGGGGGAGACCGGGCGCCCGGTGTGGTGGTCGAAGGCGCATTGCTCGCGGTCCGAGAGCTCGGGGCCGACATCGTTTTGGTCGGCCAAAAGGACGCGGTGGAGCGGGAGCTGGCGCAGCATAACAGCGCGCCAAAGCTAGAAATTATCCCTGCATCCCAAACCGTCGAGATGCGCGAGTCGCCGAGCAGCGCCTTGCGCAAAAAAGACTCGTCGATGAAAGTCGGCTTCGAGTTAATGAAGCGCGGCGAAGTGGAGGCGTTTGTCAGCGCCGGCAACTCCGGCGCCATGATGGCGTGCGGCATGTTTGTCTTGGGCAAGCTGCCGGAAGTGGCCCGCCCGGCGATCCTCGTTACCGTGCCCAGCATGGCTAAAGGGACCGTGATCGTCGATGCCGGCGCGAACGTCGACTGTAAGCCGCGCCATCTCGTGCAGTTCGGCCAGATGGGAGCGATCTATGCCGAACATGTGCTGAGCGTCGCCAAACCCCGAGTCGGTGTGCTCAGCAACGGCGAAGAAGACAGCAAAGGTAACGATTTGACCCGCGCCGCGGCGCAGGAATTGAAGAACACGGGTCTCAATTACATCGGCTACGTCGAAGGACGCGACATTTTTAATGGCAGCGTCGACGTGGTCGTCTGCGATGGGTTTACCGGCAATGTGGCGCTAAAGACAATGGAAGGGGTGGCCAGTTTTGCCGGAGCAGTGCTCAAAGAAGCCTTTCAAAAGAAGCTATCCAGCAAAGTCGGTTATCTGATTAGTCGCAAACCGCTGCGAGAAGCCTACCGCCGCCTGGACTATGCCGAGTACGGCGGCGCGCCGTTGATCGGTCTCGACGGCGTGGCGATTATCGCCCACGGCGGATCCAATCCTTTGGCGATCAAGAACGCGGTACGCGCGGCTCGGGACGCCGTCGATCATGGCGTCAACCGCCGTATTATAGAAGTGCTCAGCGGCAGCGGTGAGGACGCCCACGGCGAAAAAAAAGCAGGGTTGCCACAGAAACTTTGACACCGCTTGAAGTCGAAAATCGAATCTTTTGGCGACAAGCCCGCCGCCGCGGACGAAGCAGATTTGGAGCATCACCCTAGTGACAAAAGATAAAGCAGCTTTTGTTTTTCCCGGCCAAGGTTCCCAGTCGGTGGGCATGGGCAGAGCCCTGTGTGAGCAATTTAGCGTCGCCCGCGATACTCTAGCGGAAGCCGAAGATGCGCTTGATTTCGCTCTTGGCCGGCTGTGCTTTGACGGGCCGGAAGAGGCGTTGACTTTAACGGAAAATACCCAGCCGGCAATTCTGACGATCTCCATCGCGCTGCTCCGTGTCGTCCTGAGTGAAACCGAGCTGCGCCCCGACTTTGTCGCTGGCCACAGCTTGGGTGAGTACAGCGCGCTGGTTTGTGCCGGCGCCTTGAGCTTTCGTGACGCGGTGAAAACCGTGCGGGAGCGCGGTCGTTTGATGCAGGCGGCGGTGCCGGTGGGCACCGGCAGCATGGCGGTCATTCTCGGCTTGGAGATGGACGCGGTGCAAAAGCTTTGCGTCGACGCGAGCAACGGCGAGGTGGTGGCGCCGGCCAACTACAACGGCGGCGGCCAGATCGTTATCGCCGGCGCCAAAGACGCCGTCGCTCGTGCGGTCGCCCTAGCCAAGGAGCGCGGTGCCAAGCGCGCCTTGAGCATTCCGGTGAGCGCGCCGTTTCATTGCCAGCTCATGGCGCCCGCCGCCCAGGGGCTGGAAAAAGTCTTGAGCGCCGTCGAGGTAAAACCGCTGTCGACCGGCGTCGTCACCAACGTTGAAGCTCTGGTCAATCGCGACCCTGGCCGGGTCAAAGCGCTGCTCGTCGAGCAGGCGGTCAAGCCGGTGCGCTGGGAGGAGTCGGTACGCAAGCTCGATGACCTCGGTTGCGGTCGTGCTTGGGAGATCGGCCCGGGGAAAGTGTTGAAGGGCATGATCAAACGCATTGTTCCGACGATGGTCGTAGAAAATATTGAGTCTCCTGCAGATTTCGAAAAACTGGCGGTCGGAGCGAGCGCGTGAGCCTTAGCGGCCAAGTAGCCCTTGTCACCGGCGGCAGTCGCGGCATCGGCAGGGCCATCGCGCTGCTCTTGGCGCAGCAGGGTGCCTTTGTGGTCGTCAACTATCGCGGCAATCAAGCTGCGGCTGAAGAGACCCTTGCCGCCATCAACCAAGGCGGCAAAGGCGAGCTCCTGCAGTGCGATATTTCAAACGAGGTGCAGGTAGAGGCCGCGGTCAAAAGTATCGTTGACCGACATCAGAAAATTGATATTCTCGTTAACAACGCCGGCGTTGCCTCTGACAACCTGTTGATGCGCGTGAAAGCCCAAGATTGGGACCAGGTTGTCGGAACCAATCTAAAGGGCACGATTCTTTGCACCAAGGCGGTATCGCGCCAGATGATTCGCCAGCGCAGCGGTCGTATCGTCAATCTATCATCCATCGTCGGGCAGATGGGCAACGCCGGCCAGTCGCTTTACGCGGCGACTAAAGCCGGTATCATCGGTTTCACCAAATCGGTTGCGCGTGAAGTGGCATCGCGCGGGGTGACCGTTAACGCGGTCGCCCCGGGGTTTATCGAAACCGAAATGACCGCCGGTCTGCCGGCCAAAGTCCAAGACGACTATCGCCAAGCGATTCCGCTCGGTCGTTTCGGCACCGCGGTAGAGGTGGCGCAGGCGGTGCTGTTTCTGGTGGGACCAGGGGCGGGCTATATCACCGGACAGGTTGTAAACGTCAACGGCGGCCTGTACATGTGAGCAAATGTTTAGCAGGAGGTAAGAGAAGATGGCGGCATCGATTCCAGCCAGAGTAAAAGAAATCGTCTGTGAGCAGTTGGGGGTGAGTGCGGAAGAGGTCACTCCGGAAGCTTCCTTCATCGAAGACTTGGGCGCGGATTCCCTCGACATCGTCGAATTGGTGATGGCGTTGGAAGAAGAGTACGAAATGGAGATCTCCGACGAGGACGCGGAAAAGATCAAAACAGTGCAGGATGTTATCAGCTACATCGAGAGCCACCGCTAACCGTCGCTTGGTGCGCTCGACATTCTTCACTCACCAGCGGTTCGAACACCACCTGGAAATCGCAGGGGACGCGTTGCGTGGCAGCGCTGCTGCTGCGATTTTTCTTTATGCGCGCAAAATATTTCTATTGAGGCCTACGGTTTTATGATTGCTCTCGGTTGCGATCATGGCGGCGTGGAACTGAAAACCTTTTTGCGCCGGCTGCTCGAAGCAAAAAATGTCGCGGTGCACGATTGCGGCACCCACGGGTCGGAGTCGGTGGATTACCCCGACTACGGCCGCGAGGTTTCGTCGCGCGTATCCCTCGGTGAAGCGCAGCGCGGCGTGCTGGTCTGCACCAGCGGCATCGGCATGTCGATTATCGCCAACAAATTTCCCGGCGTGCGCGCCGCGCTGGTGCACGACCTGGACGGCGCGCGTTCAAGCCGCGAGCATAACGACGCCAATATTCTGGTCTTGAGCGGCGCCAAAACCGACCAAAACTTGGCCGAAGAAATCCTGGACATCTGGCTCAGCACGCCATTTGCCGGCGGTCGGCATCAACGTCGTCTTGATAAGATCAATGCCATTGAAAAGGATCTGACTGTGCGCCCCGTTGATGCGGAGCGCTAACCAGCGAAGGATTTGTCATGTCTTTCTTGCAACAAACCGACCCCGAGGTCTTTGCCGCCATCGAAAAAGAGACCCGGCGGCTTGAAGGCAATCTGGAGTTGATCGCCTCGGAAAACGTCGTCAGCGAAGCGGTCCTCGAAGCCCAGGGCTGCATCATGACGAACAAGTACGCCGAGGGCTATCCCGGCAAACGCTACTACGGCGGCTGCGAATATGTCGACGAAGTGGAGTCGCTGGCGATCGCCCGCGCCAAAGAGCTCTTTGGCGCGGATCACGCCAACGTGCAGCCGCATTCGGGCTCCCAGGCCAACATGACGGTTTACCTCGCCGTGCTGAAACCCGGCGACAACTATTTGGGCATGAACTTGGCTCACGGCGGCCACTTGTCGATGGGCAGCCCGGTGAATTTCTCTGGCTTCATCTATAACGTCGTCCCCTACGGTGTGTCGGAGCAAACCGAGACCATCGATTACGATGAAGTTGAGAGGCTGGCGAAACAGCATCGCCCGAAATTGATCATCGCCGGCGCCAGCGCTTACCCGCGCATCATCGACTACGCGCGTTTTCGCAAGGTTGCCGATGAAGTGGGAGCTCTCTTGATGGTCGATATGGCGCATATCGCCGGTCTGGTCGCAGCCGGGCTCCACCCGAGTCCGGTGCCCTATGCCGATTTCGTGACCACAACGACGCACAAAACTCTGCGTGGGCCGCGCGGCGGCATGGTGCTGTGCAAAGCGGAGCATGCTAAGACCATCGACAGCCGGGTTTTTCCCGGCATGCAGGGCGGGCCGCTGATGCATGTGATTGCCGCCAAAGCCGTGGCGCTGAAAGAAGCGCTCAGTCCTGAGTTCAAAACCTATCAGCAACAGATCGTCAAAAATGCCAAAGCGCTGGCGCAAAAATTAATGAACAGCGGTTTTCGCCTGACCTCCGATGGCACTGACAACCACTTGATGCTGGTCGACCTGCGCAAATCTGAGCTGACCGGCAAAGTCGCCCAGGAAACTCTAGACAGGGCGCGGATTACGGTCAACAAAAATGGCGTGCCCTTTGACACTCGCTCTCCGTTTGTCACCAGCGGCGTCCGCATCGGCACGCCGGCGGTGACCACGCGCGGCATGAAAGAAGCGGAAATGGAAACCATCGGCGGTTTGATCACCCGGGTGCTACAGAACATCAGCGACGAGAAGGTGGTGCAGCAGGTCGGCGCGGATGTCGGCGCGTTGTGCAAGAAGTTTCCGGTGTATCCGCATCGGCTGGCGAAGAATTAGAGGACAGAGAACTCGAGGATGGAAGATTGAGGATCTAGGATCGAGGATAGCGTATGCGAATACGCGTCTGCCATTCGCCATTTTCGGATTTCCATCATCCATTAACATGAAGTGTCCCTTCTGCCACGAGATTGAGAATCGCGTCATCGATTCGCGCCTGTCGAAGGACAGCAATATGATCCGGCGCCGGCGCGAATGTGAGCGCTGCAGCCGCCGGTTCACGACCTACGAGCGGGTCGAAGAGATGATGCCGATGGTGATCAAAAAAGACGGGCGGCGGGAAAACTATGACCGGGTCAAGATCATCAACGGTTTGAAGCGCGCTTGCGAGAAGCGGCCCGTGAGCATCAATACGATTGAAGCCGTGGCCGATCGGGTGGAACGGACTATTCAAGAGCGCGGTGAAAAGGAAATCCCCAGCTCGGTGATCGGCGAAGCCCTGATGCGCGAGCTGCACGACACCGACCCAGTGGCCTATGTGCGCTTCGCTTCGGTCTATCGATCGTTCAAAGATATCAGCGAGTTCTTAGTGGAGCTTGAAGAGTTGATCAAAGAGCGCAAGAGTTCCTCGGCCCTCGCCAACCTGCGGCCGAGAAGGGAATAGTCGGTTTTGGCCGCGCCGGTCTGGAGCGAGTTCGAGATCAAGTGCATGGGTTTGGCGCTGCGCCAAGCGCGCAAAGCCGCGGGCCGGACGAGCCCCAACCCGATGGTGGGCGCAGTGCTTGTGCGGGGTGGTCGAATCGTCGCCAGCGGCCATCACAAATACCCCGGCGGCGATCACGGCGAGATCGACGCGCTCAAGAAAGCCGGCGCCAAGGCGCGCGGCGCAACCCTCTATCTAAATCTCGAGCCCTGCAGCCACTACGGGCGCACGCCGCCGTGCGCCGATGCGTTGATTCGCGCCGGCATAGCCGAGGTCGTGGCCAGCATGAAAGATCCCAATCCGTTGGTTGCCGGGAGGGGTTTTGCAAAGTTGCGCCGCGCCGGTGTGCGCGTGCGCAGCGGTTTACTTGAGGAAGAGGCAAAAACGCTCAACCAGGGCTGGGTGAAATATATCCAGCGCGGCATGCCTTTCGTCACACTCAAGCTGGCCGCCACGCTCGACGGCAAGATCGCCGCGCGCACGGGCGACGCCCATTGGATTAGCGGCGCGCTGTCGCGCAACACAGTGCATCGGCTGCGCAATGAATTGGATGCGGTAATTGTCGGTGCCGGCACAGCGCTGGCCGATGACCCACAGCTCACTTGCCGGATTGCCGGCGGGCGCAATCCACTGCGTGTGGTGTTGGATAGCCGGTTGCGCATTGCACCGGCTGCCCAACTGTTGCATCAAGCCGACCCTGGAAAGACGATTATCGTAGCGGGAGGCGGCGTCGGTGCGGCGAAGAGCCGAGCCGTGGTAAGCTCTGGCGCGCAGCTCTGGCAGTTTCCGCTGCGCGCGGGAAAAATTCCCTGGCGGCCGCTGTTGCGCAAACTCGCCCGGCGAGGCGTCGTGAATGTGCTGATCGAAGGCGGAGCAGAAGTTGCGGCGTCGGCGCTGCGAGACAAAATCGTCGACAAAATAATATTTTTCTACGCGCCGAAAATTTTGGGCAGCGATGGTAAATCGATGGTTGGCGAACTGGCCATCGACAAAGTCCGCCGATCGCTGCAGGTGAAAGGTTTAACTGTCAAGCGCTCCGGCGAAGATATCTTGGTTGAAGGTTATCTGTGATGGAGCAAAGGGCGAAGTTATGTTTACCGGTTTGATTGAAGACGTCGGCGAGATCAAGGGATTTCAGCTCAGTAAGGGCGGAGCGGTGCTGGTGGTCTCAACCCGATTGCCGGTTCGCGCCATGAAGCCCGGCGCCAGCGTTGCGGTCAACGGTGCCTGTTTAACCGTGGTCAAGAAAGCCGCGCGGGAGTTTACCGTAGACGTCTCGCCGGAGACCTTGGCGTGCACCAGCTTGGCCCAGCTGCACAGCGGTAGTCTGGTTAATCTCGAAGAGCCGATGCGGCTGCAGGAACGGCTCGGCGGTCATTTAGTCACCGGGCATGTCGATGGCTTGGCGACGGTTGCCAGTATCGAGAAGAGCCATGAATTTACCTGCTTTAGGTTTCGTTTGCCGGCCAAACTTGGGGAGCTTTTAGTCCCCAAGGGCTCGGTGGCGGTGGACGGCATTAGTCTTACGGTCAATCAATGCTCGCGCCAGAGCTTTTCAGTGATGATCATCCCGTTTACCTTGCAGCACACTAATTTGCGCGCCCGCAGGGTTGGTGATAGAGTCAATATCGAAACCGATCTCATCGGTAAATACGTTAAAAATTTCATGAAACCGCATCGGTGATCGCTGCGCACGAAGATTTTCAATTATGTCCATTGCTACGATTGAAGAAGGGCTGGAGGAAATTCGCGCCGGCCGGATGGTTATTCTGGTCAACGAAGACGCGCCGGACAGCGATGGCTTCTTCTGCTTGGCGGCAGAAAGAGTCACGGCCGAAGCGATCAATTACATGCTGCACCATGGCCGCGGCATCATCTACGTCAATCTGCTCGACGAAAGAATCCGCGAGCTGGGCATTCCGCTGGTGCCGGAAGAGAATAGCCCGCTGTCGGGCCTCCTGTGCGGCGCTTCATTTACGGTTCGCCTCGAGGGTGTCCACGGGGTTTCCGCCCAGGGGCGGGCTCATACGATCTTGGCCGCCATCGACGACAAAACGACCCACGAAGATCTGGTGATTCCCGGCCACGTGCAGCCGCTCCAGGCGCGCGTCGGCGGCGTGTTGGCGCGCTCGGGACGCACCGACGCGTCGGTGGATTTGGCGCGGCTTGCCGGTTTCAAGCCGGCCGGTGTGCTTTGCCAAATTTTAGAAGAAGACGGCTCGGTGGCGCTCCTGCCCGCGCTGTTCAAATTGGCCGAGCGGCTCGGCCACAAGGTGCTCTCGGTGGCCAGTCTGATTGCCCACCGGCTGCGCAACGAAAGCCTGGTAAATCGGGTGGCCGAAGAGGAGTTTCCAACGATTTACGGCGGCAATTATAAAGCGATCGTTTATCGCAATGCGGTGGATGGCTCGGAGCACATTGCGCTCATCAAGGGCGATATCAGCGCCGAGGGCGGCGCGCTGGTGCGGGTTCATTCGGAATGTTTGACCGGCGATGTGTTTGGCTCGGAGCGCTGCGACTGCGGCGATCAAATCCGCCACTCGCTGCGCATGATCGACGAGCGCGGCCAGGGTGTGCTGATCTACATGCACCAGGAAGGCCGCGGCATTGGGCTGACGAACAAGATCAAAGCCTATGCGCTGCAGGACCAAGGGCGCGACACGGTGGAGGCTAATCTTGAGTTGGGCTTCAAAGAAGACCTGCGCGACTACGGCATCGGCGCGCAAATTCTGCGCGATTTGAACGTCAAGCAGGTGCATCTGCTGACCAACAACCCGCGCAAGATCGCCGGCCTCGAAGGCTACGGCGTCAACGTTGTCGATCGCGTGCCGCTGGAGATTTCCCCGCGCGACAGCAACATTCATTATTTGCGCACCAAGCAGCGCAAGCTGGGCCATCTCTTGAGCAACCTGGATGTCAAAGCGGCCAAGCATTGAGATCACGCGTTTTCATCTATGGCAAAACTCATTGAAGGCAAGCCCAACGCGCAGGGGCTCAAACTAGGCATCGTCGTCAGCCGCTTCAACAACTTTGTAACGGAGAAGCTGCTGGCCGGCGCCCTCGATGCCATAGACAGCCACGGCGGCAATGCCGACGAAGTCGTGGTGGCGCGCGTGCCGGGGGCGTTTGAGATTCCACTGATAGCCAAGAAGATGGCCGCCAGTGGCAAATACGACGCGTTGGTTTGCCTGGGCGCGGTGATTCGCGGCGACACTCCCCATTTCGATTATGTCTGTGAGGCGGTGACCCGCGAACTCGGCAAAGTGGTTTGGCAGTTCGAGCTGCCGGTCGGGTTCGGTGTCTTGACCACCGACAACGTGCAACAAGCCCTCGACCGCGCTGGCACCAAGGACGCGAACAAGGGCTACGAGGCGGCGCTCACTGCCATCGAAATGGTGGACGGGCTTCGCCAACTGCCGCGTTAGCAGCAAATTCTGAAGCTGCCCAATTCCGACAAATCGGACTCATCGTGACCGAGGAGCAAGAATCAACCGTTGGCGTTCACAGCGCCAAGACCAACCGCCGCAAGGGGCGCGAACTGGCGTTGCAGGCGCTGTATCAAATCGAGATCACCGGCGATCCGTCGGTGGCGGCTGTCGATTTATTTCTGCAGCACTTCGAAGGCAACCCGCGCGCCAAGGAGTTTGCCCGCCGTTTGGTTTCCGGGGTGGTCAGCCAGCGCGCCGAGGTCGATCGCCTGGTCGATGGCGCGACGGAAAACTGGAAGCTTGCCCGCCTGTCCAAGGTGGATCTGGTCATTCTCCGCATGGCGACCTACGAGTTGGTTTTCTGCTCGGACATTCCGCTCAATGTCAGCCTCGATGAGGCGGTCGAAATCGGCAAGCGCTTTGGCAGTGAAGATTCACCGAACTTCATCAACGGGGTGCTCGATCAGATCGCCCACTCTGATGCGGTGAAAGCGTAGATCTCTTGAAATCTATTTACGAACGTTATCAGCCCAAAGAGATTGAAGAGAAGTGGCAGCGTCAATGGGAGGCGAGTCACTCCTTTCAAGTCGCTGAAGACGGCAGCAAGGCCAAGTATTACGTGCTCGAGATGTTTCCGTATCCGTCGGGACGCATCCACATGGGCCATGTGCGCAATTATTCGATCGGCGACGTGGTGGCGCGCTACAAGCGCATGCAGGGCTTCAACGTGCTGCACCCGATGGGTTGGGACGCCTTCGGTTTGCCTGCGGAAAACGCCGCCATCGAGCGCGGCGTCCATCCCGAAGCTTGGACCCAGGAAAATATTCTCTACATGAAGACCCAGTTGAGGCGCATGGGGCTCTCCTATGACTGGGCGCGCGAAGTGGCCACCTGTCTGCCCGACTACTACCGTTGGAATCAGTGGATCTTTATTCAGTTCTACAAAAAGGGGCTTGCCTACAAGAAAAGTTCGTCGGTCAATTGGTGCCCCTCCTGCGCCACCGTGTTGGCCAACGAGCAGGTGATCGACAGCGCCTGTTGGCGCTGTGACTCGACGGTAGTGCAAAAGGAGTTGGAGCAGTGGTTCTTTCGCATAACCGACTATGCCGAAGAGCTACTGCGCGATTTGGATAGGCTTAACGGCTGGCCCGACAAAGTGCTGACCATGCAGCGCAACTGGATCGGCAAGTCGATCGGCGCCGAGATCGATTTTCCGGTGATCGGCCACGACACCAAGCTGCGCATTTTCACCACCCGCCCCGATACGATTTACGGCGCTACGTTTGTATCGCTGGCGGTGGAACATCCGTTGGCGCTACAGCTTTGCCGTGGCACCGCCGAGGAGTCGCAGGTCAAAGGTTTCATCGAGCGGGTGAAGAACATCAGCCAAGCCAAGCGCGGCGAAGATGAAGTCGAGAAGGAAGGGGTTTTCACCGGCGCCTACTGCCGCAATCCTTTCACCGGGGAAAATATTCCGATCTACCTGGCCAATTTCGTTTTGATGGGCTACGGCACCGGCGCCGTGATGGCCGTGCCGGCGCACGATCAGCGGGATTTTGAGTTTGCGCGAAAATACCAGCTGCCGATCCGGCTCGTGATCGAGCCGCAAGATCGCAAACTCTCGGCGAGCGAATTGACCGAAGCCTATGTCGATGAGGGTGTGATGGTCGACAGCGGGCCGTTTTCGGGCACGCCGAACGTCGAAGGGAAAGAGAAAATTGCCGCCCACGCGCAAGCTCAAGGTTGGGGCGAAAAGGCGATTCGCTACCGGCTGCGCGACTGGGGTGTGTCGCGCCAGCGCTATTGGGGCACGCCGATACCGATCATCTATTGCGAGCGCTGCGGGCCGGTGGCGGTGCCGGATGCCGAACTCCCTGTCGAATTGCCAAAAGACGTGCCTTTCACCGGCAAAGGCGGCTCGCCGCTGGCGGAAAGCCAGCGCTTCAGCCAGGTCGCCTGTCCTCAGTGTGGCGGCGCCGCGCGCCGCGAAACCGACACGATGGACACCTTTGTGGATTCATCTTGGTATTTTCTGCGCTACGCATCGGCACGCTACGACAAGGCGCCGTTCGACAAAGCCCAGGGCAAGTATTGGATGGCAGTCGACCAATACATCGGCGGCGTCGAGCACGCGGTCTTGCATCTGCTTTACGCGCGCTTTTTTACCAAAGCGCTGCGTGACATCGGCCTCGCTCAAGTGGCTGAGCCGTTTAGTAATCTCTTGACGCAGGGCATGGTTTGCAAGGAAACCTACCGCTGCCCGACACACAACTGGCTTTTTCCGGGCGAGCTTGGTGGTTCGGAAAAACAAGGGTGGAAGTGTCCGCAGTGCGGCCAAGCTGTGGAAAAAGGCCGGGTCGAGAAGATGTCGAAATCGAAGAAAAACATCATCGATCCGGAGGATTTGATCAAAGCCTACGGCGCCGACACGGCGCGGTTGTTTACGTTGTTTGCGGCGCCGCCGGAAAAGGATCTGGAATGGAGCGATCAGGGCGTTGAAGGCGCCTATCGATTCTTGAGCCGATTGTGGCGTTTTACGCAGCAGCATCGCGATGGCTTGCTGGCCGGTAGCAATGGTGCGATGGACGAAGAGCTGACGGCCGACCTGCGCGATCTGCGTCGGACCATTCACCGTACGATCAAGAAAGTCACTGAAGACATAGACGGCCGCTTTCATTTCAACACCGCGATTGCTGCGATCATGGAATTGTTCAATGCCCTGAGCGCCGCCGCGCAGGATCAAGAACAACCGCGAGCCGGCGGCGCACTTATCAAAGAAGGGTTGGAAACGCTGATCGTTTTGTTGGCGCCTTTCGTGCCCCACGTCGCCAACGAGTTGTGGGAACAATTGGGCCATGGCGAGACGCTCGATCGGGTGCAGTGGCCGACGTTCTCCGAAGCAGCGCTCGAAGAGGAAAAACTTTTGGTGGTCGTGCAGGTCAATGGCAAGGTGCGCGGCAAGATCACCGTGCCGGCTGACGTCACCCAGGAGCGCATTGAAAAGGATGCCCTGGCCGATCCGAAAGTGACCGGCTTCTTGAGCGGCAAGAAAGTGCAGCGCGTGGTCTATGTGCCGCGCCGATTGGTCAATATCGTGGTGGAGGGTTAGTCATGACGCGACTGGGTCATTGGCAGGTTTGGCGGGCGCTACTCGTTGGCATCGTTATATGGGGCGCTGGAGGGTGCGGTTATCGGTTGACCGGCCAGAATTCCTATTTATTGAAGAATGTCAAAACCGTCTATGTCGAACCGTTCCTCAGCCGGAGCCGCGACGTCGGCATCGACAAAGAGCTGACTTCGGCGCTGCGCAGCGAGTTCTATCGGCGCGGGCAGCTCAAGCTGGTCGATCAAGCCGAGCAGGCCGATGTCATTCTGAGCGGTCTGGTGCGTTCGTTGGAAAGCCAAGTTGCATCGGTGAGCCGGCAGGACGAGGTGCTGGAGTATGAGGCGGTGATGACGCTCGACGTCACATTGCGCCGGCGCGAGCCGAACGAGGTTCTCTGGCGCGCTGCCAACACGCGGTTGACGCAGTTGTATGCCGGTTCGCGGGCCGCTGTGGTGACGACCTCATCGGAGTTTCGCACCGGTACCTTCAATACTTCCGATGTGCGGCGCTTGACCGATATACAGCTAACCGAAATGCAGAGCCAAGCGGCGCGCGAGCAACTGATGGATCGTTTCGCCCGTGACTTGCACCAGCGCATTGTCGAAGGCTTTTAACCTGACAAGCGCTAGACGGGCCGGCGGTGAAATGGTGAAACGGAGTTGTGCGGCAAAACGCTACGTTAGCGGGTGGCGGCTCGGGCAATCCGAGATAGCCAGCGCGAGGCGGTATTGCTCTTGATGATACCCTTGTTTACCGCTTTGCTCAGGGCCTTATCGACCGCCCGGACCTGCGCGGGAATCTCCTCGGCCTTCTTCTCTTCGATGGCTTGACGAGCCTTTTTCATCAAGGTGCGAAGTTTCGATTTGGTTTCGATGTTGCGCGCACGGCGCGCGATGCTTTGCCGGTGCCGCTTGATTGCGGATGGATGTCGAGCCAAAAGCTTTGCCTCCCGAACGAAAATATAAAGTGAGCCCCTTTTCTAACACCTCCGTTTTCCAGAGTCAACTTTGGCAAACGCATGCACGATGGCGGCATGCCGCCGCGGGCAGCTTTTGCCGCAGCTCAAACGGCGGCCAGATAACCAGGTGGTTTCTGAGCAGAACTAAGCAAAACAGGGTAATTGGTTAAAAATAGGAGGAAATCTTTGCTTTTTAGCGAGGCATTATGTTACCGATGGCCATTTGGGGCCTTCCTAATGGGGTTTGATCTAAGTTATCAACAGCTTATTCACACTTGCTGTGGGCCGCGCCGATGCCCTTGAATCTGGGGCCCTGTTGTGCGATATAAAGCGCTAAATCCAAACAGTGATGTGTGACGGGAAAGGAGGTGAACTCATGATGGGAAAGAAGATCGTTTCGTTGTCAGCAGTAGCCCTCTTCGCTTTGACTGTGACCTTAGCGGGATGCGGAAAGAAGGAAGAACCGGCTCCGCCTCCACCGCCGCCGGCACCAGCCCCGGCGCCGGAACCGGCTCCAGCAGCCCCGGCGGGTGGTGATCAGAAAGCCGCCGAGCCCGCGAAAGATGGCGCACCAGCAGCCGGAAAAGCCGCGGAAACGAAAGAAGAGAAAAAAGAAGAGAAGAAGATGGAAGAGAAAAAAGCCAAGTAGAGCCAGTCGGCTTACCGGTCTTTTTCACAACCAGAGAAGGGGAAGGGATCAAATCCTTCCCCTTTTTTGTAATTTGAACTGGCTTAGAGGTGGTGGGAACCGATTCCTACATGACTTTCACCGAGCACCTGGAGGAGCTCCGTTGGTGCTTGCTGCGTTCGCTGATTGTCGTTTTGGTGGTTTCGGCGATCTGCTATGCATTTTCCGATGCGATTTTCGGTTTTATCGTGGCGCCGCTGCGGCAAAACCTCAAGCCCGGTCAGAATCTGATCGGCACGAGTATCACTGAAGCGTTTTTCATAGAAATCAAAGTGGCGTTGGCGGCCGGCGCGGTCTTTTCCAGTCCCTATCTTTTTTATCAGATTTGGCGATTCATTGCGCCGGGGTTGTCGAGCGGCGAGAAGAAGTTGGTCTTGCCCTTTGTGCTATGTGCCACCGGGTTTTTTCTTGGCGGCGCATTTTTTTGTTACAAGATCGTTTTGCCGGTGGCCTTTGAGTATTTCATCGAGCAATACACCACCATGGGGGTGACGCCGGCGCTGCGCATCGGCGAGTATTTTACGTTTTTCTTTCGCATGGTGTTGGCTTTCGGGGGCACCTTCGAGCTGCCGGTATTCACATTTTTTTTGGTGCGGTTGGGGATCTGGGATCACCGTTTAATGATTCGCTCCTTCCGCTACGCGGTTGTGGTTATTTTCGTATGTGCGGCGATTTTGACACCGACGCCCGATATTGTTAATCAATCGCTGCTGGCCCTGCCGATGTTGGTGCTTTACGTGCTGAGCATCGGGGTCGCGTATGTTTGGCGCAAAGATTAGAAAAAATATTTCTCTGGAAGGGATGATCGACCGTCATGATCCTACTTGTTATCACGATTAGCTGTTTGTCATTGCTGTTTGCTGTTTATTTGGCGCGCCACGTCATGCAAAAGGAAACCGGCACGCAGCAAATGCAGGACATCTCCAATGCCATCAAAGAAGGCGCCGAGGCGTTCATGTCGCGCCAGAACCGCACCATCATCACACTGTCCGCTGCCTTGGCGGTGCTGATATTTCTTCTCTACGCGTTCGTGCGCACGCCCAGCAAGGCCGATCCGGTGCCGCCCATGGAGCTAGCTTTTTGGACAACCCTCGCCTTTGTCCTGGGCGCTGCCTGTTCAGTAGTCGCCGGGTACGTGGGCATGTGGATTGCCATTCGCGCCAACATTCGCACTGCGTCGGCGGTGCGCAGCAGCTTGAACGAGGGCCTGCAGATCGCCATGCGCGGCGGCGCGGTGTCGGGGCTTTTCGTGGTGGCCATGAGCTTGCTGGGTGTCGGCGGGCTTTATTGGCTGCTGGAGGGGCTCGGCCACGATCCCCGCAAGATTCCGTTCACGATCGTCGGCTATGGCTTCGGCGCGTCTTTCGTCGCGCTCTTTGCCCAGCTCGGCGGCGGCATCTACACCAAAGCGGCGGACGTGGGCGCCGACCTGGTCGGCAAAGTCGAGGCGGGCATTCCTGAAGACGACCCGCGCAACCCGGCGGTCATCGCGGATTTGGTCGGCGATAACGTCGGCGACTGCGCCGGCCGCGGCGCCGACCTGTTCGAGTCGACCGCCGCGGAAAACATCGGCGCGATGATTCTCGGCGTCGGGCTTTACCCGTACTTTGGCCTAAAAGGGGTGCTGTTTCCCTTGGTGGCGCGGGCTTTTGGCCTACTCGCCTCGATTGTCGGCATCATGGTCGTCAAGTGCAAGGAGACCGAAGATCCCATGGCCGCGCTCAATCGCGGCTATTATCTGACTAGCTTCCTCGCCATTGTCGGGTTCTTTTTTGCCACCCAATGGATGCTCACCGTCGATCCGGCGCAACATCCGCAAGCGACTTCCGCCTGGTTTTACTTTTTTCTTTGCGGCGTCATCGGCATCTTGATGGCGCAAGCCTTCGTCTACATCACGCAGTACTACACCGAATACAAATACCGTCCGGTGAAGTCGATCGCCGAGGCGTCGCAGACCGGGCCGGCGACCAACATCATCGCCGGTGTTGCCGTCGGCTTAGAGTGCACGGCGATTCCGGTTTTGGTGATTTCCATTGCAATTATCTCGTCCTATTACTTGGGCCTCAATAGCGGCGTGCCTCACGCCGGTTTGTTCGGCACCGCGGTGGCGACCATGGGCATGCTGGGCACGGCGGCTTACATTTTGGCCATGGATACTTTCGGCCCGATCACGGACAACGCCGGCGGCATCGTCGAAATGAGCGGCCAGCCGGAATCGGTGCGCCACAAGACCGACCGGCTCGACGCGGTTGGCAACACCACCAAGGCGCTGACCAAAGGTTACGCCATCGGCTCGGCGGCGCTCGCGGCCTTCCTGTTGTTCTCGGCTTACCTCGACGAGGTCGCCCACTACGGTCACAAACTCGAAGTGGTCAACATCGCCAGGCCGGAAGTTTTCGTCGGCGGCTTGATCGGTGCGACGCTGGTTTTCTTGTTCTCGGCGATGGCGATCCGCGCGGTCGGCAAGGCGGCTTACTATGTCATTAACGAGGTGCGCCGGCAGTTCAAGGAAAACCCCGGCATCCTCAAAGGCACGGTGAAGCCGGACTACGGCCGCTGTGTCGACATCGTCACCATCGGCGCGCTCAAAGAGATGATCTGGCCGGGTATCATCGCGGTCGGCACGCCGGTCGCGGTTGGTTTGGTGTTCCGCCTCTTCGGCGTCGGCGCCGAAGCCGTTGCGGCGCTGTTGATGGTCGGTACCATCGCCGGCATTTTGATGGCGACGTTTCTCAACAACAGCGGCGGCGCCTGGGACAACGCCAAGAAGTTCATCGAAACCGGCGCCGGCAAAGGCTCCGATACTCACAAGGCGGCCGTCGTCGGCGACACCGTTGGCGACCCGTTCAAAGACACCGCCGGCCCGAGCTTGCACGTGTTGATCAAGCTGCTAGCCACGATCACACTGGTGCTCGCGCCGCTGTTTGTCTAAGAAGAAATTGATAATGGAGAATTGACAATGGATAATGTCTCGGAGAACCAGCTCCGGGCGTTGTCCATTGTCAATTAGCCATTATCCATTCTTTGCTCACTTTTTCTGCAAAATTAAATCTGCTACGAATACCGACAACACGAAATCCTCCAATGGCCCGGGTGGTGGAATAGGTAGACACAAGGGACTTAAAATCCCTCGGACCGAAAGGTCTGTGCCGGTTCGAGTCCGGCTCCGGGCACCAAGAAATTTCTTCGTACTGCTCGATCGAACTTTCGCAATTGTGCACTGGACCAGCGGTTTTTTTTTCATTTCTGGAAATCGTCCTCACTAATAGCAAGCTATTCGTTAGCATTTCTTAGGCACGGGCTTTGCCTACTCTACCGGCAGGGGTTGATATCCTATGGCCTGGTAAACCGGAGGAAGTCCATGCGATTCGCCAATCGTGAGCATGCCGCGAAGTTGCTTCTCGATCGACTGCGGGTCAAATACAAAGACCAGAATGCGCTGGTGCTTGGCGTGCCGCGCGGCGCGGTGCCGATGGCCAAGATTATTGCGGACGGTTTGGCCGGCGAGCTCGACGTTGTGCTCGTGCACAAGCTGAGACATCCGGATCAGCCTGAGCTAGCTATTGGCGCCATCGACGAAGAGGGCACCGCTTTCATCGCCGATTGGGCCGCCGACTTGGGCGCGGCCTATCTCGAACGAGAGAAACAACATCAGCTTGCGCTTTTGAAAAAGCGGCGCGCCCGCTACACGCCGCTGCATTCGCCCGTCGACCCTAAGGGCCGGGTGGTTATCGTCGTCGATGACGGCATCGCCACCGGCTCGACGTTCACCTCGGCGCTGCGCGCTGTGCGCGCTAAAGAACCGAGCAAGCTTGTCGGCGCCGTCGCCGTCGCTTCGCCGGGCTCCGCGCGCGCTATGCTGCGGGAGTGCGATTCGATGGTCTGTCTCAACGTGCCCGGTGATTTTTATGCAGTTGGGCAATTTTTCGACGACTTCGCCCAGGTGAGTGACGACGATGTAGTGCGGATCTTAAGCCGAAAAACCGAACCGGCTGTGGTGGTGGGCTGAGTTGGAGAATGGTTCCATGTTTCGGGGTTCTGGCCCGTGTCTATTGTGCGGCGTTCTGGCGGCTATGCAGCTCTGGAGTTGTCTGCAACCGGCGCGCACCGTGCGCCAATACACCTATCCGCCGGAGTTTCGCTACATTTCACGCGAAGAGCTCACTAGCGCCATGCAGCAGAGCTTAGCCATGGAGGGAGGAAAGGGCGATGTTACAAGATAAAAACTGGTCCGACTGGTGGCGCCAATTCTTTGGTCTCTCACCGGCCGGCTATCGTGAAATCGTCAAGATATTGCAAGACCGTTACATTGAAGAGATGCAGCATGTGAAACGCTACGCGCAGCATGCGGAAAAAATGCAATATCCGCAGTTTCGCGAACGCCTGCTACGCATCGCCGCCGAAGAGGCGCGCCATGGCGAATGGCTTGCAGAAAAGATCACGCTGCTCGGTAGTCACTTGCCGCCGGTGCCGCAGGTTTTGTCGACCGAGAAAAATAGCTGGCGCTACCTGCTGGCCGATCTCGAGGAGGAAAACCATTGCGGCGCGGCTCTAATCGAGAAGATGCAGAGCGTGCGCAACGAACTGCCCGACATCGCAGAGGGCTTGGAACGCATCTACGAAGAGGGCGAAAAGCATCGAGCCGAGCTGCGCGAGATGATCATGCGCAGCGACCCGCAGTCGAATGGACCGGGTTAGGGCTTTGCCCAGCTTAACGGCTACGCAAATGCCGGCGCGCCGACGCGGCGCCCCAATTGATGGAAATCACAGAATTCAGTCTTTGTCCGCGCCTGGCATATTCCCTGCGCTAGTCATATCAAAGCGAGTCTCTTCGATGGCCGACAAGAACCACCGCACGGTTGCGCCGGAAATCAAGTGTTGGACTTGGGGCGGGAAACCACCGTCTACGGCTTTGCAGTCCACGTAAGGAGGTAAGATGTTTACGCAAATCATAATCCACCTCGACGGCTCGAAGAACGCGGCGCAAACACTGCCTTTTGCCGGGGCGCCGGCGAAAGTTAACGTCGGCACCGCTCAGCGACAATGGGCTGTGCATTTCATAACACTTTATCGGTTTTAAGAGACCGCCGTGGGCATAATGTGCACATAGCTCAGCGCGCCGCCAACTAAACTCAACACAACGGAAGTATCGCTCGCCTCGCTTGGTCATCTCGACCTGTTGCAAGTTCCACAACGTATTGTAAAGACGCCTATTCCCGCGTCGGCACGTTGGTTGCTTAGCCCCTCCAGCACCTTCGTTTTAGAAACTCGCGAGTCTGTGGTGAGCCGTTGTCAATAGGTGTGTAAAAAGATACTAGGCGGCGACCCTCATCTCTTTGCCATTGTCATACTTCGTCCCGCGCGCTACTTTTCCGACAAGCTGTGGTGCGTTCAGTTTGCGGAA
>VGTH01000037.1 GCA_016874755.1 Deltaproteobacteria bacterium
AAGTGGACCGTAAAGGCAAACAAATTCTTTCTACGGATTGTGAGAAGGGCTGCGGGATTGAAAATCGTTCAGCGTCACGGGTTTGCGCCTGGCCAGGCGAAGGCATCGGGCGACGACACGATAGATTCGCTTTGATCGAGGGTTTGGTTCGCTTTTTATCTGCAACCTTAGTCTTGACAATTCCCCCCCTAGATAGCAAATTAGAGCCATTCGCGGATCGTAGGCTGCGTGTAACCATTTTGGGAGGAAACCGTTTATGACGATATCGAAGCGACGCTTGTTTACCTATGTCGTAGGCTTTATCGCAGTGCTCTGGTCGTCACAGATTATCCTTGAAACCTATGCAGAAGCCCGCGCCGGTAGCGGCCGCTCCGGTGGCTCGCGTGGCTCGCGCAGTTTCCAATCGCCGGCAAAACAAACACCGGCCAGTCCAGCGCAACCGCAGCGTGAAACCATGGCTCAGCCTTCGCCCATGGCCCCTCAAGCCGGTGGTTTCATGAGAACCTTTGGCATGGCGATGCTTGGCGGCTTCCTCGGATCGATGCTCTTCTCCGGCCTCGCCCACGCCACCGGCATGGGTGGTTTTGGTGGCAGCGGCTTTGGCATGATTGAGTTGTTGCTTTTGGCTGGCGTCGGCTTTTTCCTCTTTCGCATGTTCAAGAATCGCGCCGCCATGGCGGGTGCCGGCGGCGGCTCGATGCAATACCAGGGAACGACTTATCAGCCGCCGGTTAATACCGGCACCGCGACCTACCAGGCTCCGGCCAGCGCGCCAGTGCAACAGCCGGCAACCGCCGTCGATTACAGCTCCATCACGATGATGGACCGAAGCTTCCACCCAGACCAGTTCCTCAAGTCTGCCCAAGACATATTTTTCAAAGTGCAAGGCGCGTGGAATAAGCAGGACGCCAACGCGCTGCGCAACGTGGTCGGCAACGAGTTACTGCAGAACTGGGAACAAGAGCTAAACGATCAACGCAGCAAGGGCCAGCAGAACAAGATGGAAAACATCGCTTTGCGCGAAAGCGACATCACCGAAGCCTGGACCGAAAACGGTGAGGACTACATCACCGTACGATGGCTCGCCAACCTGCTGGACTACACGGTGGATACCAAGACCGGCGCCGTGGTCAGCGGCAGCAACAGCGACCCGATCCAGTTCGAAGAATACTGGACCTTCAGCCGCCCAGTGGGACCGAATGGCTGGAAGCTAAGCGCGGTCAATCAAGCTTAGTAGCTCGGGCAGCTTTCTGAAACGAAAAACGGACGCAAGCGTTGGGCTTGCGTCCGTTTTTTTTTGCAGCCTAGCCGCGCCTCAAGCCTTCCGAAACTATTGCCTGTTGCCTACTGTCTATTGCCTTGTTCGAGATGATCTAGCTGAAAAAACTTAATCGCATTCCCCGCCGCCATTTTGTGTTTTTCTGCCGCCGGCACGCCCATCGTCTGTTCATCCAAAACTTTTAGCGAATTGGGCCAGCTCGTCACGATGTGGGGAAAGTCCGTCGACCACAGGATGCGGTCGACGCCAATTTCGTGGCGCAGCTTCATGCCGATGCGGTCTTCGAAAAAGCCCCAGTGGGCGTTGGTTTTCAAATATTCGCTGGGCTTTTGTTTCAGGCGCGGCAGGCCCAAATAGTTCTCTACCCAATAGTGATTGGTCTCGTACTCTTTGTCGATCTGCTCGCCAAAATAGGGCAGCCAGCCGACGTTGTTCTCTGCCCAGTAGATTTGCAGCTTGGCAAAGCGGTCAAACACGCCGGCGACGATCAACTGGCTCACTTCCACGGAGCCGGAATGGTGCGGCGCCTGGCGCGCGAAGCGCTGCACAAAATCGGTCGGTGGCCGCTCTTCGCCTTCGGGCTCTTTGGGATATTTGAACAGCGGCGTTTCACGTGAACCCACTTTGGTGGGAAAGCTCGTGTGAATCACCAGCGGCATGTCGAGGTCCAAAGCCGCGGCCCAAAAGCGATCGTCTTCCGGCAAGGGGAAGCTCTTGGCGCTGGGAAAGGTGCTGAGCCATGCGCCTTTGAAGCCGAGTTTCTTGCAGCGCTCCATTTCGGCGATGTCCTCGGCCACGCCGCTATTGGGCAGCACCGCCATGCCGATCAAACGATCGCGATCGACGGCGCAATATTCTTCGGCAAAAAAATCGTTGAAGCCCTGCACCACCGCGATACGCGCGGCTTTGTCGCGAATCGACGAATTGCGCACATCGAGGGCGAACAGCACCTCGGCGTCGATGCCGTCTCTATCCTGCTCGCGCAGACGCTGCTTGGCGTCGCCGCAGCCCGGCGTATTGTCATAGTCCAACCAGGTCGGGTCGAAGTCTTTGGGATCGCGGCCGCCAAACAGGCTCGTGCCGCCGTAGATCAGCGGCTTGCCTTCCATGGCTAACGCGTCTTTGCCGTTAGCCAATTTAATCCGCCGCGGCGCGCGCTCGCGATATTGTTTAGCCACCCGGTGCGTCCAATGTTCGGGCGGCGATTCATAGTGACTGTCTGCGGAAATGAACCGATAGTTTCTTGCCATGGCGTTTGTCCGTCGCTCTTCTATCGAGACTTCGCGGGGCGCGATGAATCGCGCCTCTAGCCTCCCTGATTAAGCTTATTTCAATGTCTCCTTCAACCGCTGCGCCACCGCCGGTTTGAGTGCAAACAGCCGGTCGACAATTTTCTTGAGCTCTTCGCCGCTTGCCGGCTCGGCAAGCAGGCGCGCGCGCTGCACGTCGGCGAGAAAATCGCTCGACGTCCAAGTATCCGTCAATGCTTTGCGCATCACCTGCACGCGGTCTTGGGGAGTCGACGGCGGCAGCGAGTACGCCAAGCTGATCAAAGCTGGAAACTGCACACCGGCTTCGATCAACTGGCGGTCCTCGTCGTTGGTCGCCCAATCCATGATGTAAGGAACTTTGGGCAGATCGGCGATCGGCGGCGCTTCGGTCTGCACCACCACCGACACATCGCCCGCTTCGATCTGCTTGCCCCAGAGCAGCTTCAAACCATCCCAGCCGCCGCAGGCGCCGGCCAACTCACCGCTGTCCGCCGCCAAGCGGATTTCCGCGAAACCTTTGTAGCCGGTGATAATTTGCGTCGGCAGACGATACACGGCCATGAGAATTTTCGGGATGTCGACGAGATTCGACCCCGGCGCCGTGCCGCCGACTTTCACCGGCGCCTTGGCGTTTTTCCACGCGTCGAAACTGGTGATGCCGCTCGCTTTGGTAAACGCGCATACTGAATCAAACTTTGTCGGCACACCAAGATATTCAAACCTGCGCCCGTCGAACTCCACGCCGGGACGCCCCAAAACTTGCAGCATGAGCAGACCGCCGCTAAATGTTGCCACTGTCAAACCGTCGGCGCGCACCGACTTGTAAACTTGGTTGGCGAGAATCAAGCCGCCGGCGCCGGTGACGTTTTCTGCCACCACCACCGGATTGCCGGGAAGGTGTTTACCCAAATGGCGCCCGGTCATGCGCCCCCAAGTATCGAATGCACCGCCGGCCGAAGCACCGATCAAAATGCGCACGGTCTTGCCGCGGTAGAAATCATGTGTGGTCGCTTGCAGCGGTGCGACAAAGGCAAAAGCAACAGTGCTGGTCAATCCAATGAAAGCCGAAGCCTTACAAACCATAACCCTCGACCTCCTGGCAACTACCGTTTCTTATCACAATTCTCACAGGCCAGTCAGGCTTTGTCCCGAAAGATCCGCACTCGACGAGCCTGTTCCTCAATCTTCCTTCAAGTCTCCGCAAATCCTTCATTGGCCCGCGCCTGCCCCGTCTTCGCTAAATCACGAGGAAAACTTCTGAATAGAATAAGAATTCAAAGGTCTAAGGGAAGGCAGCAAGCCGAAACTTTTGTTGACAATTCTGCGGGCGATCCTTTACACTTTCGGTTTACGGAAGCGTCAGCTCAGCGACAAAACATGGCAGAGACTCCCCTAAAGATGATCGGCGAGCATGCGTCGATCATACGAATCCAGGAAATCATCAAACGTGTGGCCGTGGCCGACGCTCGAGTCTTGGTCACCGGCGAGAGCGGCACCGGCAAGGAGTTGGTCGCCCGGGCGATTCACAATTTGAGCCCCCAAGCCGAGGGGCCGTTCGTGCCGGTCAACTGCGCCGCCATCCCTGAAACCTTGCTGGAAAGCGAACTGTTCGGCCACGCGCGCGGCGCGTTCACCGGCGCGCATAACAACCGCCCTGGGTTGTTCCAACTGGCGCACCAAGGAACGATTCTTCTCGACGAAGTCGGCGAAATGCCACTGTCTCTCCAGGCCAAGCTGCTGCGCGTCCTGCAAGACGGCGAGGTGCGGCCGTTGGGTGCCAAGCACCCGGTGCCAGTCAAGGTTCGGGTCATTGCCGCCACCAACAAAGAGCTTGAACATCAGGTAGAAAAAGGCTCGTTCCGCGAGGACCTGTTCTTTCTTTTGCAAGTTATCCCGATTCACTTGCCGCCGTTGCGCGCGCGCCGCTCGGACATTCCGATATTGGTGCGCTACTTTCTCGACAAGGCTAACAAAAAGCTTGGCCTCTCGGTCAAGATCACCCAGGAAGCGGTGGTGGTTTTATGGGAGTACGATTGGCCCGGCAACATCCGCGAGCTCGAAAACGTCGTCGAGCGCCTGGTGATCTTGGCCGACGGCAGTTGCGCCGACGTTCAGGACCTCCCCTCGAACATTCGTTCCTGCGTAAGCGACAAAAAGGGCCAGCAGATCTTGCCCGTCGGCGACGACCCAGTCGACATGCGCGACATGCGCGAAGCCACCGACCGGCTGCAGCAGCAGTTGATGGAGCAGGCGCTGCGCGTCACCAATGGCAACAAAAGCAAAGCGGCCAAGATGCTCGGCCTCAAGCGCACAACCCTAGTTGCCAAACTGCGCAAGAACGGCACGAAGAAAGCGAAGATTCTTGTCAAAGACACCCGCGCGCTCGAGGAAAGCTTGAGCACCTATCAAGCAGCCACCGAGCCGGGCAAAAAGCAGAAGCTTAACTCTTGAGGGGGCTTATGCAATCCGATCCGACCGCACAAGCGGAAAAACCCAGAATCCTCATCGTCGACGACAACAAGGGCGTGCTCGATTTTCTGATTCTGTTGTTGTCGAAGCATGAATTTTGCGGCTTGGGGGCTTCCAGCGGCGCGCAGTGTTTAGAAATCGTGCGCGAGCAGCCCATCGATCTGATCATCCTCGATGTCATGATGCCGGTGATGGACGGCCTGCAGGTTTGCCAGGAGCTGAAAAAAATCGCGCCGGAAATACCCGTCATTCTCCTCACGGCCCGCGATGACATGGTAACCCGCGCCACGGCGATGGAGCTGGGCGTCAGTGAATTTGTCGCCAAACCCGTCAACAACCGCGACCTGCTCAATCGAGTGCGCACCCAGCTGCGCGGCGTCGAATGGGAAAAAGCCAACGAGCAGGCGTTTTCAAGAATCAGCGCCAGCGCAGCAACCAAGCACTGAGCAGCTTTTCTGCGACCCGTAATAACGAAGGGCCCGGAGTGAGGCACTCCCGGGCCCTTTGTGTTTGCGGGCAGAGCAGACGAGTCCTAGACCCGCTGCACGGCTTTGGCTCTTTTGCGCTCGTTGCGGTTTTTTCTAGAGCTAGTCCCGGATCGCGAGAGCGCCACCGTCCACAGGTAGATCGACCGCGTAGATAAATTCCGATTCATCTGAAACCATGAAGACCACTGCTTTGGCAATGTCCATTGGCACGCCGCGCCGGCCGGCGAGATTTTTTACGAAACGGTTTTCCGGCACATCCTGTTGACCGACCGGCGAGCCGATCCGGTTCGGCGACACGGAATTGACCCGAATGCCCTCCGGCGCCAACTGCACGGCAATGGAGCGAGTCAAATTCAGCACGCCGGCTTTCGCTGTCGTATACGCGGTCGCTTCTTTGCGGCCCCAATGGCCCGAGGTCGAAGCGATGTTGACGATGCGCCCTTTGCGCTTTTGATCGATCATGACTTTTGCCGCGGCGCGCGTGCAGTACCAGACGCTGCGCAAGCACACGTCCATGGTGCGGTTCCATTCCTCTTCGGAGATATCGAAAATGGTTTTGTGGTCGGTCCAAGCGGCGTTGTTGACCAGAATATCAACGGTGCCGAACTGTTTCACGACGGTTTGCACCATGCTATCGACGGACGAGGCCGACGACACGTCGCAAACAACCGAGATCGCCTTGCCGGGATTTTTCTCGTTGATTTGATGGGCCACGGTGCTGCCGCGGCCCGGATCGAGGTCGACCACCGCCACCTTGGCGCCTTCTTGCACAAACAATTTCGCCACGTCTTCGCCGATATTGCGACCAGCGCCGGTGACAATCGCCACCTGATCTTTCAGTCTCATGATTTCCTCCGTTATGAATTGCTACTAAAGTCTGTCCATAACAGAAGGACTGAGAAAGGTCCAGACGGAAAAATTAAAGACACGAATCCGCTCCACCCATCGTCGTGCGGAGGGAAAAAAGACAGGCGCAGGGAAGCAAACTTCCGACGTTTGCCGGTTTTTAGAGACTCACTTTCTCGGTGTAGAGATCTTTCAGAAACTTGCTGTTCTTCAGTTCGTCGAGAAAGCGCGGCTCGATGATATCCGCCGGCTTCACCGGCTTGGCGCGTTTGTCGAGCGCAGCGCCGACGTCGACCAACGCTTGCAACGCCTCGCCGTTGAGATCCGGCAGCGGGCGCAGCTGGGCGGAGAAGCTGTCATGCATCGCATCGACCGTCATGCTTTGGTTGCTCGGGAAATATTTTTTCAGAATTGCCAGGCTTTCATTGCGCTTGGTGACAAAGTGGTGAATCGCCTCAGCGTAGCCCTTCATGAAGCGGCGTAGCGTCTCCTCTTCGCGTTTGACCAGCGTGCGCGTCGTCATCAGCAAATCGGTGATCACCGGCACGGTTTTCACTTCGAGCACTTTGATGCCGATTTTTTTTGCTTCGTTGGCGACGTCTTCACCAAGGGGCGCGCCTTGGACCAAATTCTTCGAAAGCGCCAAAGCGCGCGCTGGGGCGAGACCGGCCGCCACCAACTCAACGTCCTTGGCCGGATCAAGCCCAGCCCGGCGTAAGATCACGCGAGCGATGAGATCCGAACGAGCGCCCAAAGCCGACACGCCAACCTTTTGGCCTTTGAGATCCTTGACCGAGCTAATCGCCGAAGTGACGCCCATGCCATATTGGTAAAAGCTCACATGGCCGCCGAGAAAGGCCAAATCCGCGCCGCTTGCGACCGGCTGGAGAATCGCCAGCGGATTGCCAAAGCCGATCAAAATATCGACGCCCAGAAGCGACTGAACGCCGGCCGAAAGCGTGTCGCGGATCGGCAATTCTTCGATGTCCACGCCATTTTTCTTAAACAGCCCGGAGTCGACGCCGACGTACGCCACCGCCGTGCCGATCTCCCAGCCGGCATAGGCCAACCGTAGTTTTCGACCATTCTCCGCAGCCGCGGCCGGTAACGAGAAGAAAGCCAGCGCACCGAGCACCACAACGACACAAAAACCACGGCGAATTCTCATATGAAAAACCTCACACGCCTAAAACCTATATCGCACATTCTTACATTGTCCAATATTAAGATCGTGCCGTGCAAGCGACTTTGTTAACTTCTCGCGCCAAGCGCAGCTGAGCGCGACCCCGTCGTAGGCGCCGGCGGGATTTTGCGTTGCAACCATGGAGCGTGAGACCGCTGACGAGTTGCCAAATGCCGCTAGCCTGATTTGCAAGAACTCATGATTTCATCTACGATAATATCGTTTCTCTCCGGTGAAATTCACGATAAAATCTTGGAGGTTTGACCGAATGGCGACGATGATCACAACCGATTGCATCAGCTGCGGCGCGTGCGAACCGGAGTGTCCGAACAACGCGATCTCGCAGGGCGATCCGATCTTCGTCATCGACGCCAAGCTCTGCACCGAGTGCGTCGGCTTTCACGATTACGAGGCCTGTGCCGCGGTCTGCCCGGTCGATTGCTGTGTCACCGATCAGAATAATATTGAGAGCGAAGAGGTTTTGATCGCCCGCGCCAAACAGCTCCACCCCGAAACTCAGTTCGGCGACAATTTCGAGTCGCGTTTCCGCAAAGGCCAGGGTAAAGCCGGAGCGCCGGCAAACGGCGGAGCCGCCGCAGCGGTAGCCAACAGCGACGGGGCCGCAGCCACAGGCCAACCAGCCGCTGCCGGTGTCCCGGTGTACGCGGAGGCGGAAGTCAACTTCCAAGAGCTGCCGCCCATCGATTCGTGGACCGTGCCGATGCGCTGTTACAAGTGCAACGAGCCCCATGTCGAGCCGGTCACCAACTTCGCCATCGGCAATGTTATTTTCTGCCCGCACTGCCACAAATCCACCGTCGTGCGCGACAACTTGAACTACCACATCCGCACGCTGCTCAAAGACGCCTACGACAAGTGGGAGACCGAGCAGGCGCAGTTCTTGGCGCGGCGCGAGCAAGAGCTGGCGCAACTGATGGAGAAGCGCGCCAAAGAAGCGGAAACTTTTGAGACCCATCAAAAGCACGAGCTCGAACGGATCCGCCAGCAATTGGATGTCATCGGCGACAATTACGATGCCCCGGGCAAACCGCTCAGGAAGGGCAATCGCTTTCGCTGGAGCTAGCGCCGTTTCATGTTCAACGTCTGGCTGCATCTCGTCGCCCTCGTCGTTTTCCTGGGGGCCGTGGTCGGTTTTTGGCTGATCTTTTTGCCCTCGGTGACCGCGCTCGACAAGCACGAGCAGCGGGTTCACTTTCTCACCCGCGGCTTAAAACTATACAATCCGTTGCAAATTGGCGCCCTGGGTATCGTCCTGTTCACCGGCGCATTTCAGCTAACCGAGCTCAAAGCCGCCTATCGCGAGATGTTCATCAAGCAGCTGGGCTACCCGCTCGCCATCAAACTCACCTTGGTTTTTTTCCTGGTCATCTTCGCGGTTTATCAATCGATGGGCATCGGCCATCGCTTTGTGCGGCGCCAGGAGAGCGGCGAGACCTACAATCCAGAGCAGTTGGCCGGCATCCTCAAGCGGCTCAGCAGCGCCACTTGGCTGATCTTGGTTTTCGCCGCCCTGACGCTTTGGTTTGGTTTGCGCCTGCGCGCCTAGCCTGCGGCATCTCAGATCTCAGATTTCAAATCTCACAAGCGTGGCAGTGTAAGTGTATTGAGTGCTCGCATTTTCACTCGCGTTGATGCTATGAATTCGAGAGCTATCGCACGGGAAGGGGAAAAATCATGGCCAACAAGAAACTACGAATCATCTATCGCTCCAACGCCCATGCGCCGCTTTGGCTGGTGGCCGATAAGTCCGGCGTCTGGGGCAAGAACGGCTTGGAAGTCGACACCTCGCCGCAGCTGGTGCGCGAAAAGGCGGTCGAAGCGCTAAAGAATGGCCACGTCGACTTGATCTCCGGCAACCATCACAATCTGTATATCCGCAACGCCCAGGGCGAAGACTTCGTCCATCTGGCCCAGGCGACCAATGATTGGACTGAAAACAAACTCGTCACCAACAAGCCCGTCAAGTCGGTGCAGGAGCTGCGCGGCAAAACCGTGGTGGCCGACAAACTGAGCTCGCATGCCGGCTTGAACATCTGGTTATTCTTAAAGCAAGCAGGGCTGGACGCCGACCGCGGCGACGTTAAACTGGTCGAGATGCGCGGCTCTTCGGAAGAGCGCTGGAAAAAAGTTCTGAGCGGCCAATACGACGCGACTTTCGTCACGCTGCCGCACGACGAGCGCGCCAAAAAGGCCGGCGGCTACGCCATGGACGTGCCCGCGATTCCGATGATCCGCGGCGTCACCCTGACGACGACCACCACTTTCGTCAAGCAGCACGAAGAAGAGATTCGCCGTTTGATCCGCGGCTTTGTCGACGCCATCCATTTTTTCATCACGCGCAAAGAGGAAACCTTGGAAATCCTCAAGGAGAACGCCTCGCCGGTTCTCAAGCTCGAAACCGACGCCGAAGTCGAGCGGCTGTACGATGAATGGGCTGCCGCTCTCGAGCGCAAGCCCTATCCCAACGTCGATGCCATCGCCAACGTCTTTCAATTGGCGGTGCGCCGCAACCCGGAGATCGCCAACTTCAACCCGCTCGCGCTGTGGAACACCCACTATGTGCGCGAGTTGGACGACAGCGGCTACATCGAAAAATTATACAGCTAGCCCACGCCCAGCCCTTTCAATACTGTGCGCAGCAATATTGAAAAGGCAAAAAGTATTATGTAAAGCGTTACCGAGCCCAAGATGCAGCATGGGGCAATCGGTGACACATTATTCAAGCATCAAGAATTTGCGGCGAACGGGTTCGGTTCTATTTCACACCCTCAAAACCTCCGCCCACCTGGGTATCCCGGGCACGGTTTTACATTTCGGCACGGCGTTGGGAGATGACCTGTTATGCACCGTGGTGTTCCGTGAACTCGCCAAACGCGGCAAGAAAAACCTCTGGATCATGAGCGAACACCCGGAGCTATTTGAGCACAACCGGGATGTCGCCAAAGTCATACCGATCGATGAAAACTATGGCTTAGGGTTAGAGTTGCTCGGGTCGCGATATAAGCTACTTCAATATGGCGCCATCGACCTCGCCACCGATCGCACCGTGCCGCCACAACGGCACATGATCACCGAGCTTTGCGCTTGCGCCGGCGTTCAAGGCGAAATCGCTCTGCGCCCTTACTTCCATGTGGACGATAGCGCCAAGGCGCGGGCGTCTTGGGCGCAAGGCTCGATCGCCATCCAAACCAGCGGCCTTGGAGCTCGGTTTCCAACTGAAAACAAGGAGTGGTATCCCGAGCGTTTCCAGGCCGTCGTCGATGCGCTCGGCAAGGAATGCCAGTTCGTCCAAATCGGCTCGAAGACGGATCCAGAAGCGGTAGGGGCCTGCGATCTGCGCGGCAAAACCACGATCCATGAAGTGGCAGCGATCTTGGCTAACAGCCGATTGTATCTCGGCGGCGAAGGCTTCCTGATGCACCTGGCGCGGGCTGTCGACTGTCCGTCGGTCATTGTGTTTGGCGGCCGAGTCACCCCTTGGCAGTGCGGCTACAGCTGCAACACAAACTTGTATTCGGCCTTGCCCTGCGCTCCCTGCTGGCTATGGCAACCCTGCGATTACGAGCGGCGTTGCATGCAGGACATTTCGGTTGCCGCGGTCATCACCGCCATACGTGAGCGGCTGGCTCTGCCGCGCGCACCACTCGCCGTCGACACCCATCTCCTCTAGGCGCAAAGCATTATCGGTCACTTCGTCAATGGCAGCTTGACCGTGAACGTCGTACCGACATTCGGCGTGCTGCGATAACTGACGGACCCGTGGTGCGCCGCGACGATTTGGCGCACGATCACCAGACCGAGCCCGGTGCCGGCTGGCTTGGTGGTCTTAAACGGTTGAAAAACGTCCACTCCGTCGGGAATCCCAACACCGCTATCGCTGATCTCGACGATCACCTCGGCGCCGTCACACACAGCGTGCACGCCCAGCGTGCCGCCCTGGGGCATCGCTTCAACGCCGTTTTTGCAGAGGTTGAACAGCACTTGCTTGAGCTTGTCGCGGTCCGCCGACAGCTCTGGAATATCCGGTGCCACCGATTCGTCGATGTGAATGCCTCGGCTCACGTAGTTCGGCCGCTCTAGGTTGAGCACATCGCGAATGACCGCGGCGATCGAGGTTGGCCGAAACTCGTAGCGGTCCTCGCGATAGAACGTGCGAAACTCACTCAGCAGGCTGTTCAGCCGGCCCATCTCACGCAGAATGCGACGAAATGAGGTCAGGAGGGTTTCGTCATCCAAACCGGCGTTGACCAACCGGCGTTCGAGGAGTTGCCCGGTCATGTACATGCCGTTGAGCGGGTTGCCGATTTCGTGGGCGAACTTGGCCGCGATCGCACCCACCGCCGCCAGGCGCTGCTTTTCGGCCAATTCGGTTTGCAGCGTGGTCTTCTCGGAAATGTCGCGGATGAAGGCAGCATAGTTGACTTCGCTGCCTGCCATCACCTAAGTTACCGATAATTCAATGGGAAAGTCCTCGCCGCCCTTGCGCCGCCCCACCACGGTGCGAGTCTTGCCGATGGCGCGAGCCTCGCCGGTTCTCTTGTAACGCGTTATATAAGCGTCATGCTCGCTGGCGTAAGGCTCGCCCATGAGCATGTTGACCTTCTGACCCTCGACCTCGGCTTTGCTGTAGCCAAAGATTTTCTCCGCCGCTGGGTTGAACATCACGACGCGCGCTTCCCGGTCGATGGAAATCACCGCGTCCTGGGTGGTTTCTATCAGCCCCTGCAGCCAGGCCTCGCGCTTTTGCACTTCGGACACATCGCGCAGCATGACCAGATTGGCGCGCCCCTCGGCCCACGGGATCCGCGCCGCCGCCGCTTCGACCTCGGCTATGGCGCCGTCGAAACGAAGCCACTTTTGCAGCAGCGGTGGATTCTGTTGGCCGGTCTGGCTCAACTGACGCATGCGACCGCGCACCGTTTCGTGACAGTCCGGATGAAGAAGGTCGAACAGCGAGCGGCCCAACAGCGCGTGATCATCCGCGGCCGCTAACAAGCACACCATAGCGGCGTTGACGTAAACGATCGTACCGCTCAAACTGACAAAAGCCGCATCCGGACTTAGATCGATCAGCCTGCGGTAGCGCTCTTCGCTTTCTCGCAGCGACTGCTCGCTTTGCAGACGCGCAGCAATCTCCCGTTCGAGATGTTTGTTGGCTTTTTTGAGTTCGGCCGTGCGCTCTTCGACCCGCAGCTCCATTTGATCGCGCGATTCGTTGAGCGCCCGAGCCGCAGCCTGCAATCGCGCCGCCATGCTGTCCATCGCTTGGCCGATGCTGGCAAGCTCATCTCGGCCAGTTAGGCCCACGCGGGCTTCGAGGTTACCCGCCGCCAAAGCCGCCGTAGTGCCGACGATCTTGCCGATCCGTTGACGCGCCAAGGCGTGGCGCAGGAAAAATAACAACGCGCAAAAACCAGCGCCAAATAGCAGCCAGACGAGCACCAGGCGTCTGCTAGCCTCGGCTTTGGCGGTGTTCTTCGGGCGGCTCAGATCGTGAGTCGATAAAATATAGCCGGTCGCCTCGCGTGCGAGATCGCTCACGTCGTTGGGGAAAGCCGCTGGATAGCAGGCAAATAGGCTCGTGCGGTCGGCGCTGATCTGAATGACGCCGCGCCAACGATTACCTTTGCAGCCGGCCAGTTGGCCGCCCAGCTCCGGCACCGCCGACGCCAGCGGCTGGCCCAACAGCGCAAGGCGAGTCGCCGCGATGATTTTTTCCTGCTTATCGATGAACAACACATGCTTGCTGTATTCATGAAAGCCTTGGTTAGCGATAACATTTTGCACTCCTGGCATATCCTGCTGACGCAAGCGAAACGTGATCGCGCCTTGCAGATTCGACATCTTGACGGCGACATCGGCGCGCGCCCGCTCCTCGACTCGGCGCACCGTTTGGTCGAGATCGAAAACCGTAAAGCCGACCAATCCCGCGAAACCCGCGACACCGAGGATTAAGGGCAGCCAAAACCGGATCGGCCGCGGGCTGTTTGTGTCTGGTTGGCGAGCCACGGCGGCATCCATCAGAACAGACTGTCGAGCGCCACCGGCCGGCGCAGCAGTTGTTTTTCGAGCATGGTTTCCATGATGCGCCGGGCCGGCGCGAGGAGTTCCGCCGGGCGGCCGCCGAGCAGTTTTCGATTCTCCTCCGGCGTCGGGAAATGGATATCGCTCAGCGTGCGGTGAAACTGTTCGGCCGTGAGCCCGGAACGCGGCGCTATCCGCTCGGCGGCATCCTTGGGCTGAGTCCGCAGATAATCCAGAGCACGATACCAGGCTGACTGGAGCTGTTGGACATCGTTCGGGAAGCGTTCGGCAAAGTCGCGCTGCACGATGAGAATATCGACGATCTCGCCGGGAATCTCACGGCTGCTGAACAGCTCGCGCAGGCCGGCCGCCTTCAGGCGCGTGCGCACCGGATCAAAAGTAACCACTGCGTCGACTGCGCCGGCTTGATAGACGCGTTCGTGCTCGGACACCACCGCCGCAACGATGTGAACCTCGTCATGCCGCAAGCCGCCCTTCTGCAAAGCCCGCTGCAAGACATAGGCGCCGGTGGCAGAATTTTCCACCGCCACGCGCCGGCCCTTGAGAGCCGCCAGTGACGCGATCTCGGGGCGGGTGAGTACTACGTCGGCGCCGTTGGAGAAATCGAGCACCTGCGCGATCTTCAACGCCACCCCATCTTCTACTAGCTGCAGCGCTTCGTCGAGCGTCAGAGCCGCCGCCTCGACCGTGCCGTTGCCAAAAGCGCGCATGCAATCGCTCGCCGACAAATATTCCATCAGTTGGATGTCGTTGTCGTTGAAGTAGCGCAGCGAGCGCGCTAGGTAAAGCGGCTCATAGCCTGTCCACTGGTTGGTGCATACATGCAGCACCGGGTCGAGCGGGGGGCTGCAACCAAGCCAGAGGCTCAGGCATACCGCAACTAAAGCGAGGTGGGTGCGGAACCTATCGGATGAAAAACCAAGAGGCGCGCGGCGAGAAAAGTCACCCCGCGCCGGCGCACCGATTATTGCTTTGCAGCGATGGAGGATCATCGCTATTGTTTTTCCCACTCTTACCGGGCCATTGCAACGTTAGAAATCCGAAGCCGTTCGGTAAACTTCCGGCATAGAAAAACGAGTGGGGTGGAAGGTCCGATGTGTGCGACCCGTGTGGTCGCCCGTCCGGCAGACACGCAGGCCCCTAAAAAACCCGGAGGCGCTCGCTGGCGCTTTCTACAAACCCAACGCCGTCTCCAGATCCCGGGCGATTGTCAAATAGCGCTCGTGGGTGCCGGCGCCCATCTCGGCGGCCTCGTGCTCTGCGAAGCGCGCCCGCATCTGCTCCAGCTCCTCGGCGGGAATGGCGTTTTCCGCCATTGGGTAGAGAATTTGATCTTCCTTTTGAATGTGCTCTCGCAGCAAACGGATGTAAGCGCGTGCGTTTTGCACAACCGTCTCATTCGCCGCACGATCCCGCGCAGCCACTGCTTCTAACGCCGCAGCCATCGCCCGCACATAGCCCCGGCCCTCTTCATGTTCGAGCAGCATCATACCGATGGGCCCGCCCTCCTTGGGAATGCCGCGCTCTTCCATCGCCGGGAACAGCACCTGTTCCTCTTTGAAGTGGTGGCACTGGTCGGCAAAGCAGCGAATGAAATCCAGGGCTTTCTGCCAATGCTCGAGCGCTTGCGGTATTGGTCGGCGAGTTAGCGCTTCCAGCGCGCTGAGCACACGCTCGATCACCCGGTGCTCGTCACTAAGAATCTCCGTGGGCTTGACCGCCCCATGGCCGCAGCCACAATTATGGGCAAAGCTTTGTTCCATCGTTTACTCCTTGTGAGGGCTAGCGCGCTTGTCTGCATACCGCCAGCCGCTTGATTTGGTAAGTGATCGCAGCAGGATGCATGCCAGAGGATCTCCGAGCGATAGTGCTCCGGGCCGACGGCGCGAAGGACGAATCCAATTTCGCAAGATTGACGAAACCGCCCGGCTGAATTCGCGCGTGTCGGAAAACTCGCGGCTCTCAAACAGCCTCTACGACAAACAGTTTGTTGGGCTGAGCCCACAGCAAGAGTCGGAGCCTATATTTGCCATCAGGCGGTTTCCGCCGCCACTGCCAGCTTCCGCTGCCGCGCTCCGGACCGGCCTTCCGCCAGTCTGTCGCGAAGAAACTCGAGCATACCGAGATGTTTGTAAGAATCGTGAATCATCGTGCCATAGAGCAAGGAAAATACTTCGCGATACATTCCTTGGCTCTGGGTTTTCAAGCGCTTGTATTCTTTTATGCCCTGGCGCTCCGCTTCGATGAAACGATTGATCGATACCAGGAGCTGCTTGCCCTTTGCCGCTGGCTCAAGTGCCCGCCGCGGCAGCCCCTTGGAGCGGCTCCACGCCAATTCCTCTCTCAGCTTTGTGACCATGCGGCCGGTCAGGTCATGATGCCGCTCTTCGTCGGCAACGATGAGCGCCAAGAGAAACCGGATCAATGGATCGCTGGCCTCCTTGGCGCTGGCGCGGTACTCCTCCAACCAGCGCTCTTCCTGCTCGGCATGCGACTGAAATTCGTGCATCAAGCGTTCGACGGAAGAGAACTCCGGCGATTCGGGGATGCCCCACATAGCGTCTTCCGCCCATTGGTTGGAGATTTTCCTGACCATTTTGGCTCGCGGCGTTCGTGCCATTGGACAGCTCCTTTCGTTTCACCAGCGCCCTCAATGTCATAGGCAGCAAGGCCTATGCCACTTGCAAACCCAAGATTGACCGGCGTTGCGCGAAAGAAAACTAATTACCAGCGCAACGATCGAGGCGGAACTCTGGCGAAGCGAAGGGCAATCTTCACCGCTGCGCTCGGCGCAATTTCAAGCGCTGCGTTCTGACGGATGAGAATTTCTCACCGCACTTTCCAATTACTGCGAAGAAAACCCGGCGCATCGATTGGAGGTTGATCTCGCCATGACACGATCGACTTATGCTGAGGCCTTCGGCGTTGCGCAGGACAGACTCAAGATTCACCGGTCTCGCAGGAGAATTAATTGCCACAAAACGGTGGCACTCATATTGCTCCCTTGCCGGCTCAAAAGCGTGCCGCAGGGTGGCCAATGACAACTGTCGAGAGCATTCTTTCTCGTTATCGTGAACCCCTCGAAAACTTTCCACTCGAGCTCGCCGCAGATTGGAAAAAACGTCACGCCGATAAAAAACTAGTCGGCTGCTATCCGGTCTACCATCCCGTCGACCTGATTCACGCCGCCGGCATGGTGCCGGTGGGCGTCATCGGCGGCGGTAATCGCCTGGAAATCGCCCACGCCGACTCGCGCTTTCAGTCCTTTGTCTGCTCCATCGTCAAGAGCACTCTCGAGCTTGGCCTGACCGGCCGGCTCGATTTTTTGGACGGCATCGTCTTTCACTCGATCTGCGATCCGGCGCGCAATTTGGGCAGCGTCTTCAAGCGCAACTTTCCCAAGCTGATGGTCGACTACATCCACTTTCCGCAGAATATGACCTCGCCGTATACGATCGACTATCTCGCCTCGGAATACCTGCGCCTCAAGACCAGCTACGAAGCGCTGACGGGCCGGCCGATCAAAGACGACGATCTACGCCGGAGCATCGCGCTTTTCAACGAGCAGCGCCGGCTGCTGCGCGAGCTCTACGCGATCCGCGCCGAGCAGCCCGAGAATCTCTCGACCGTGGAAAGCTATGTTTTGCTGCGCATCGGCACGCTGATGCCGCCGGAAGAGCATATCCCGATCCTCAAAGAAGCGCTGGCCGACATCCGCGCACGCAAGGAAAAACCCAAAGACCGCATCAAAGTTGTCCTCGAAGGGTCTTTCTGCGAACAGCCGCCACTTGAGCTGATCGAATCGCTGGAAGCGGCCGGCTGCTACATCCTCGATGACGATTTTCTTTTGGGCTGGCGCTGGTTCCTGGAGGACATCGCCACCGACGGCGATCCGCTGCGTAATCTCGCCAACGGCTATCTCAGGCAAAGCGTCTACTCCGGCGTCAAGCACGACACCCGCGAACCGAAAGCCAAGCACCTGATCGATAAAGTGCGCGAGACCGGCGCTGCCGCCGCGCTCATCTTGTCGGCGAAGTTCTGCGAGCCAGCGTTGTTTGACTATGCGCTCTATAAACGGGCGCTGGAGAAAGAAGGCATCCCGCATTTGTTCTTAGAATTCGAAGAAAAGATGTGGATTTTCGACAAGGCACGGACAGAGATCGAGACGTTCGTGGAATCGATGCTGTTCGACTGAAAACGTCCGAGTTGCGGGTTACGGATTTCGAGCTCCAACTCGAAACGCGAAACTCGCAACCCGAAACCAATGGAGCCCCCGATGGCACAAACCGCTGACACCGCGAAGACCAGCTACCAGGGCCAGATGCATCTCTTGCAGAAAGAGATCATGGGGCGCTATTTCGAACGGGTGACGCGAGCCGCCGAACAAGGCGACGGCAAAGCGGTCTTCATGTTGATCAGCGGCAACCCGGTGGAGCTGGTGCATGCATTCGACATGATCCCGGTCTATCCCGAGATCGACGCCCTGCAGCTCGCGGTCAAGAAGGCTGCCTTACCCTTCATTCAGAAAGCCGAAGAGCTCGGCTACTCAATGGACAACTGCGCCTATGTCAAAGCCGATGTCGGACTTTTTCTCGGCGGTCGCAAGACGCCTTTTGCCACTATCCCCCTGCCGTCGTTGATACTGTGCAACTACGTCGGCTGCAATGTCTACCTCCAGTGGTTCGAGCACCTGGCCGAGTATTGCGACGGCAAGATTTACAATCTCGATATTCCGTTCATGCGCGATCCATCTGGCAAGCCGTCGCCGGAGGACATCGCCTACGTCGTGCACCAGCTCGAAGAAGTGATCGCCATCTGCGAAGAGCTCACCGGCAAGAAACTCGATTGGGATAAGCTGAAAAGAATCGTCGCCCTCTCCGGCGAGACTGGCGAGCTGTGGGCCAAGATCAAGTCGCTGACTAAACATATTCCCTCGCCTTTCGACAACTACTTCGATTCAGTGACCATGATGGCGCCGCTCTATTGCCTGCGCGGCACCGAAGACGGGCTCAAGTTTTTCCAGACAGCGCTCAGAGAGATGGAAGAAAAGGTCCAGATGGGCAGCGGCCCGCTGCCCGAAGAGCGCTTCCGTTTCGTCATCGAAGGGCCACCGCCCTGGCCCTATCTGCGCACCTTCCGCGACCTCTTCGCTAAATGGGGCGCAGTCGCCGTCGCCTCCACCTATTCCACCGTCGGCGGTTTGTGGGAGTTTGGCTTCAAGCACGACCCCAACCGGCCCTTGGAGTCGATTGCCGAGCACATGCTGCAGTGGAACGTCACTAATCGAAACTTCTTGCAGCGCTACGAGCAGATTCGCCGCTACATTCAGGAATGGTCGGCCGACGCGCTGGTGATTCATTCCGTCAAGAGCTGCCGGCTCTTCTCCGCCGGCCAGGGTGATATGCGCGAGTATTTTACCAAAGAGTTGGGCATTCCGACGCTCCTGATCGAATCCGATCTTGAAGACCCGCGCTATTTTTCCGAAGCGCAGATCAAAAACCGCATCGACGCCTTCTTCGAATCGCTCGAACACCGCAAACTGACGCACAAGACCCAGGCCGCGGGAGCAACGTTATGATCTACGCCGCCGGTATCGACGTGGGCTCGACCCAGACCAAGGGCATCATCATCGACGAGGAGCGCCGCATCCTCGCCCGCGCGCTCAGCATGACCGGCGCCAACGTTACCCGCGCCGCCGAGAACTGCTTTGTCGAGTCGCTCAAGCTCGCCGGCATCGAACGGGCTCTGGTGCGCTACATCGTCGGCACCGGCTACGGCCGCTACAAAGTGACCTTCGGCGACGCGCAGATCACCGAGATCAGCTGCCACGCCCGCGGCGCCTATCACCTCTTTCCGAACACGAAGACGGTCATCGACATGGGCGGCCAGGACGCCAAAGGCATCCGCGTCGGCGAGGGTGGCGAGGTCAAAGACTTTGTCATGAACGACAAATGCGCCGCCGGCACCGGCCGTTTTCTCGCCAGCGCCGCCGACGCCCTGATGTTGAGCTTGGACGAGATCGGCGAGATATCGCTCAAAGCTAAAAATCCCGTGCGACTGACGACCGTATGCACGGTCTTCGTCGAATCCGACATCATGTCCTACCTGGCCCAAAACAAAAAAGTCGAGGACATCCTGGGCGGCGTCCGCAGAGCCATCGCGGCGCGGACCATTTCGCTAGTGCGCCGTGTCGGCATCGAGCCGGAAGTGACGTTCACCGGCGGCGTATCGCGCAACCTCGGCATGGTGCGCGCTTTGGAAGAGAAACTTGAATTGAGACTCAACGTCAGCCCCGACTCGCACTACGTCGGCGCCCTCGGCGCGAGCTTGTTCGCACTGGAAAGAGCGCTCGCAACAGTGTCGGGCTCCGAGTATCGGGTTTCGGGTTCAACTCGGAACGCGGAACTCGAAACTCGAAACTGAACCTGGAGGTTCCATGACCTACGTCGCCGGCATCGACATGGGAGCGAAATCGACCAAAGCCGTTATCCTCGACGGTGACCGAAAGATGCGCGGCCAGGCGTTCATCCGCACGCGACCTGACTTTGTTGCCATCGCCAAGGAAGTCCTGCAGGCGGCGCTGCAAGATGCCGAGCTGAAGGAAGCCGATTTGAGCTATATCGCCACCACCGGATTTGGCCGCTACAACGTGCCCTTCCGCGATGTTCAGATCACCGACATCACCTGCGTCGGCACCGGCGCAGTATTTTTATTTCCTAAGACCCGCTCGGTGCTCGACATCGGCGCCCAGAGCACGCGGGCGATCCGCGTCTCCGAGACCGGCAAGGTCAAAGAGTTCCGCACCAACGACAAATGCGCCGCCGGCGCCGGCGGCTTCATCGAGCGCGCCGCCAAATATCTCGAGACCGGCATCGAAACCGTCGGCGAATTGTCGCTCCAGTCGACCAAGCCGCAAACCATCAGCAGCGTCTGCGCCGTGCTCGCCGAATCGGAGATCATCAACCACGTCTCTTCCGGCGAGAGCGTCGAGAAGATTCTCCGCGGCGTGCACAACTCGCTCGCCAGCCGCGCCCTGGCCCTTCTCAAACGCGCCGGCATGGAGGACGAAGTCACTTTCGTGGGCGGCGTGGCGCGCCAGAAAGGCATGGTCAAAGCGCTCGAAGAGACGCTCAAGCGCAAGATCAACGTCAGCGACCAGCCGCAGATGATCGGCGCCCTGGGCGCGGCCCTGCTGGCGCTGCGCCGCTTGGAAAAACTCCGCGCGGAACAATCGAATGTCACTCCGGAAGCGAGGGTCGCATGATGAATCTTCAAGACCGAATTGCCTTGGTGGCCGGCGGCGGCGGCGGCATCGGCCGCGCCGTGGCGTTGGCGCTGGCGAGCGCCGGTGCGAAAATCGCCGTCGCAGACATCGTCCAAGCCAATGCCGAGAAAGTCAAATGTGAAGTGCAGGGCTTGGGGATCCGAGCGATGGCTTGCCCGGTCGATCTTACCAAGAAAGCCGACGTCGATCGCATGGTTGATGAGGTCATCAGCCGCTATGGCCAGATCGATATTCTAGTCAACTGCCAGGGCTGGGATCGGCTGGAGCCCTTCGTCGAGAGCAATGAAGAGACTTGGGACAAACTCTTGGCGATCAACTTCAAATCGGTGCTCTACACTGCCCGCGCCGTGCTGCCGCGCATGATCGCGCAAAACTTCGGCAAGATCGTCAACATCAGCTCCGACGCCGGCCGCGTCGGCTCGAGCTGGGAAGCGGTTTACGCCGGCGCCAAAGGCGCGGTCATCGCGTTTTCTAAAACCATCGCGCGCGAAGTGGCGCGCCACAAGATCAATGTAAACGTCGTCTGTCCGGGCCTGACGGAAACACCGCTGCTCCAAGCCGTGCGCGGTCAGTCGGAGCAAACCGCCAAAATCATCGACGCGGTGACCAAAGCGACGCCGTTTCGACGACCGGCCCAACCGGAAGAGATCGCCGAAGCGGTGCTTTTTCTAACCTCGCCGTCGGCGACTTTTATTACCGGTCAGACGCTCAGCGTCAGCGGCGGGTTGACGATGCTATGAGATTGCTAGTTCAAAGCCCACAGCCCCCGGATCCTGTTCCCCTTCTTAATCTTGAATAGGAAATCTGGAATCTGGAATTGAGGGACCCTATGCGCAACGCTATCGACTTCATGTACTACGTCGCCACTCCAGCATTCATTGCGCGCTGGAATGAAGCGAAAAAAGGTGAGCTGATTTGCCGTATGGAGAAAGCCATCGGCGGACTGCCGCACTACGATAGCTTTGAAACCATGCTCGCCAAGATGGACGAAGCCGAGGTTGAGAAAGTCTTCATCACCCAAACCAAAATGTGGTCCTACCGCAACAAGTGGATGTACATGGACACCCAGCTTGAAGAGGTAGCCCAGTACACCCAGCGCTACCCCGATCGTTTCGTCGGACTGGCCGGCTACAATCCGTTTCGCATCAAAGAATCGCTCGCCGAGATCGAGCGCGCGGTCAAAGAATACAAGTTCAAAGGCGTCTATGTGCATATCTACGGCTTCGACATCCCGATTCACGACGCCAAAATGTACCCGCTCTACGCCAAATGCGACGAACTGAAAGTCCCCGTGTCGCTGCAAGTCGGCCATGTGCTCGAGGCGATGCCGAGCGAGCATGCCCGGCCGATCTATCTCGATCGCATCTCTAGCGATTTTCCCGATCTCAAACTGGTCGGCGCCCACACCGGTTGGCCCTGGGTCGAGGAGCTGATTTCGGTTTGCTACAAATGGGACAATGTTTACTTCGGCGTTGATGCCTGGATGCCCAAATACATGAAGCCGGAAATCCTCCACTATATTAATAGCCGCATGGGCGCCGATCGCTGCCTGTGGGGCACCAACGGTCTGCCGTGGAAGGAAAGCTTGGATCAGTGGGACGAAATGGGCTTGAAGGAAAACGTCAAGCGCAAATTGTTGCGCGACAACGCGGTGGAGCTTTTTGGCTTGCACTAACGAAACATAAGGAGAGCGCCATGATGTGCCGATTTTTAGCTGCCGATTTCGAGCTCGATCTGAAGTGTCCGGTGGATCGAGAAACTCATCACGTTCGCTTCCAAGCCTACCCCCAGCTGCGCGGCCACGCTCTCGATGTCGTCGCCTGCGACGCGGCAACGAACATCGATCAGTTATGCTGCAGCAAGAACTGCCGAGCGCTGCTCGAAAGCGGCGAATACTGGCAGCGGACTTATCCGGAATCGGTGCAATACGCCGAGAATCGGTAGCTCTGGAGCGGGTGCAGCGATGTATCAAACTCTCAAATATCGCGAAGACGGCGCGGTGGCGACGATCCAGCTCGACCGGCCGGAGAAGAAAAACTCACTGAACGGCGCCATGCGTGAAGAGCTAAGCCATCTTCTCGACGAGCTGGCGAGCAAAGCGGTGATTCGCGCTGTGATTGTCACCGGCGGCGACGAGGTCTTTTGCGCCGGCGCCGACATCGGCGAGATGGGCGGGCCGGCCAACGCCGAAGCCTCCTATCATCATGCGCGGGAGTTTCAGATCCTTTTCGATAAAGTCGAATCGCTGCCACAGCCGGTGATTGCCGCGGTGTCCGGCTACGCGCTCGGCGGCGGCTGCGAGTTGGCGCTCGCCGCCGACTTTCGCTTGGCCTCAGAGAGCGCCAAATTGGGCTTGCCGGAAATTAAAATTGGCGCCTTTCCAGGCGGCGGCGGCACCCAGCGGCTGGCGCGCTTGGTCGGCATCGCCAAAGCCAAAGAGATGATCCTACTAGGCGATCCCATCGGCGCCCAAGAAGCACTTGCCGCCGGCTTGGTGATGCAAGTCGCCGCGAAAGAAAAATACTCTGACGAGGCACAAGCGCTAGCGCGCAAACTTGCTGAGCTGCCGCGCCTGGCGCTGCAAGCGTCGAAGATGCTGATCAACCGCAGCCAGAATATTGACTTGGCCACCGGACTGGAGTTCGAGGCACGCACCTTCGGCGCCATCGCGCACACCCATGACTTAGCCGAGGGGACTCGGGCTTTTCTAGAGAAGCGCAAAGCCAATTTTACCGGCACTTGAAAGCTTCGGCGGAGCAGCTATCGTCGACACAAATATCCATTGGAGGACGGCAGAAGCATGGCATACACCAGTTTCGTTTTTGAAAACAATGACGGCGTGGCGACGATCCGATTGAACGACCCTGACCATTTGAATGCTCTGACTTTTCAGGTTTACGGCGATCTAGAAAAAATCTTCGCGGAATTGGCTCATGATAGCTCGGTAAAAGTCGTTGTCCTCACCGGCACCGGCAAAGGTTTCTGTTCCGGCGGCCGGGTCGACGATATCATCGGACCGCTGCTCAAGATGAAAGGCGACGAGCTTTACAAGTTCACCCGCATGACCTGCAACGTGGTCAAGAATATGCGCAACTTGAGGAAACCGATCATCGCCGCCGTCAACGGCATCGCCGCCGGCGCCGGGGCCATGCTGATGCTCGCATCCGATCTGCGGCTTTTTTCCGACAAGGCGCGCGCCGCCTTCTTATTCGTCAAGGTCGGGCTGTCCGGCGCCGACATGGGCGCGCTCTATTTGCTGCCGCGCATCGTCGGCTTGGGAAAAGCGACGGAACTGGTTTATTTCGGCGACACTATCGACGCCCAAGAAGCGCACCGCGTCGGTTTAGCCAATCGCGTGGTGCCCGGTGAAACGCTTATGGAAGAAGCCTATAAGTGGGCAGCGCGTTTGAAGGACGGCCCTCTGTATGCGCTCGGCGTCACCAAAGAACTGCTCGAATACGAGGCCAACGTCAATTTGGAAACCGCATTGGAGATGGAAGCGGCGGCCCAAGCGCGCTGCATGGAGACCCCGGATTTCATCGAAGGCTACAACGCGTTTATCGAAAAGCGGCCGCTGCGGTTTAACCGTTCGTGATTTCGGTTATCTCGCGCAGAGGCGCGGAGGACGCAAAGTCGGACTGAAACATATTCACCACGAAGACGATTCTCGTGCCCCGGAGGCGATCATGAACAAAGACATCGACGTGAGAAATTTAGAAAAGCGCGATCTGCCGGCGATCGTCGACATGGAAGAACGACAGACCGGCGTCGCCCGGCCCCATTACTGGGAAAAGCGCATCGAAATGTCCGAGGCGATTCGCCCGCACTGGACTTCTCTGGTCGCCGAGATCGATAACCGCGTCGTCGGCTTTCTACTGGGCCGCACCGGCGAACTCGAATTTGGTCTTCCCGGCACCGTGGCTTGGATCGAAATGATCGGCGTCGACCCGGTCTTTCGCCGCCGCGGCGTCGCCCAGGAGCTGGTCGAAAAATTTACCGAATCCGCCGAGGATCACGGCATTCGCACGGTCTTCACCCTGATTACGGCCAATCAGGGCGAAATACAGCATTTCTTCAGCCGCCTCGGCTTTGTCCACGGCAAGATGCTGCACTATCAAAAGGAAATCGACGCCGACTAGTAGCCCTTTTCCAAGCACCAGTTGGCGATCTCGATGCGGCGCGCGAACCAGACATTGGTAAAGCCTTTGGCGTAGCGAATGAACTCGTCGATGATCTTGGTGCGAAACGGCACGCCGGAAACGAACGGGTGTAAATTGAAAGCAAAGAACTTTGGCGCGCCCTGCTCACCTTCCCAATAGAGATAGTCGAACTGGTCTTTCATTATCTGGAAAAGATCGCGCGGCGTGCGTCCGGCGCCATAGGTCGAATAGTCGTTGCAGCCGGGCACGTTGTACGGCACGACGACAACCTTGCGGCCGTTGGACTCGACCGTGTACGGATTATCTGAGTTCAACGGATCGGCCCACCAGACGAAGCCCGCCTCCGCCACCAACTCCAACGTATTCGGCGTCGAGGCGTGGCCCGGCGACAGATATCCGGTTGGCTTTTGTCCCAGAACTTTTTCGAAAGCAGCCACGGTCTTCTGAATCGACTCGCGCTCCTGTTCGCGCGTGTACATGAACGAATACTCATGCTCGTAGCTTTCTGAAGAAAACTCATGCCCCTGCGACTTGAACTTTTTACACTCGTCGGCGAACTGCTCGACTTTCAAGCCGTTCATCAAGAAGGTCACTTTCAAATTATGGCGCGCGAACATGTCCATGATGCGCCAGATACCGATGCGGTCGCCGTACTCTCGTTCGGTCACCGCCGCCATGTTTTTCTTGAACACCGCGTTGGCCGGTGGAATCGTGTGCGTGCCGTGGCGCTGCAGCGACTCGCGGGTGGCGAAATTCTCCGGCCAGACTTCCCAAGGAATGATAAACGTCACGCAGATCTTCGCCCTATCGGGCCATTCAATGATTCTCGGTCTTGGCATAGACGACTCCTCCCGGTCTTCGGTCTCGGATTATCCCCGCAAAAACGCAAAGCACGCAAAGCAAGAAACAGTAAAACCATCGTCGCCCGTATCCCGCCCGTGCTCATAAAAACCACCCAACGCCAATTTCGCGCTCCCGCTGTCCATTGCCGTTACTCTGCTCTAGGTTCCTCCTTAGCGACAACTGGTTTTAACTAGGAACAAAGAGCAAGGTCAGTGTCAGACGGTCATAGATCATTACGTCAAGAACAGCCCTACATGACGCGATGATGTCCCGTCGGATTCCTACAGATAAGAGTTTCATTGCCAACATTTACGAGTTTATAATTTTAGGGCCGCGGCTTTTTACGATTCGGATGGCCGCAAGTATTCTTTTCCCCCTGCTAGCGGGAGTTCTTGCTGCCTTTCTATCGAAGAATCTCTAAAGACCGCTTTTCCCGGGAACTCGTCGGAGACCTTGAGGCCCACCACTTTAATCAATCACCGGAGTTTGAAAATGTCGTTCCAGATTTTTAGATAACGGGGAAATTCTTGTAATCGGCCAGCGTGATCGCATAATTCTTCTCAGGCCGTACTTTGTCGGTCGGCTCCACCTTGGGATGAGCCGGGATGCGGCCGCCCAGAGCCATGGCCTTTGTCCTTCTTCACTGATGACCCAGCGATACCAGAGCCAGGCAGCTTTGGGATGGGGCGCATTCTTCGCCATCGCCACCGCGACGATGCTGCCAATTCCCTCGGTGAGCATAAAATTCACCGGCGCGCCCGTTTTCATTCTGGATAGTGGTGCGCGTAACAAGTCACACAGAGGGTGCCCTGGCCCGCGACCAGAAACTCTGCCAGCTCCGAGTGACCCTTGTGAAACTTTATGTTGTTGGCGGCGATTTGTTTAACAACGCAATCGCTTTCTCCTCGTTGCCGAATTTGTGTTTTAGCGCGACCAGCAACTCGACATCTCTGGGTTCGGCGATGAGCCGGTCTTTCCATCTGGGGTGGGTAAAATTCTCCAGCTGAGTCGGCTCTTCTTCTTTCTTGACCAATTTGGTGTTCCACGCCGGGACGATGAACTGCCACGGTGATTCCAATGATAGAGTACGGGTAGCTCGCGTGTATCCATCAGCAACCCCTCCTGTGCCAACGGCCCAAGGGGTAAAACCAACTATTTTTTCTTCGCTGCCGCCGATTTACGGATGATGCTCGCGCAGGTAGCCGCGTCTTTCTCTGACGCAAAACCAAAGACCGCGGAAAAGCGCCGGCCCACAACCTGCGCCACAACAAAATCCATGCTGATGCCCGCATCGGCGATGGCTTGCGAAGTTGCGTAGCCTATGCCTGCTCGATTGTCGCCCTCAACCAGCAAAGCGGGTATCGGCGAAGCACCGAAGCCAGCTTCCCTCGCCGCCGCGATCGATTTCTTACCCGTGACGGGATACAGCTCGATGGCGGCCTTTCCTTTATTGCCAGGGGATCGGTAAGCCATAACCACCTGTATATTAGTTCCCGCATGGGCCAACGGCGCCAGCGCGTTGGCGAGAATCCCGGGCTGGTCGTCCGCCACTTCTTTACGCCACAGAACAATCTTCCTAACGGTCACAGCCATAACCATTCCTCCTTTTAGTTTTGGATGAGTTTGTACTTTGCGGCAGTAAGCAACGTCAAGAAGACTGCTGAACGAAGCCCCTCACGAACGGCCGTTGTGAATCATTTCCAGATGCCAGCCGTACCGTTCACTCACATAGGTGCCGCCCGTGTCGGCGCTGAAGTCTGGCCGGGTTCTGGTTCATTTGTGGTCTACACATGTCACACCTTGCTATTTGTTGATCTTGGCAAACTCCTCGACGAACGACTTGGCTTTGAAAGCATCATTGATCTTCGGCTTGTCGCCTTTGTAGATGATGTTCAGCCACCCGCAGACCTGCGCTACTCGCGTATGAAATGATGTCGAAGATGTCGGAACGTTTGGCCGGATCGCCTCCGGTTAGAACAAAAATCGGATAAGGCGCGCCGAAACTCTTGATGTCGTAAACCAGTTTTTCCACATGGCGAAACGCCAACTCCCGCGCATCGCGCTGCGGCAGCGCATCGGCACGGCAGTGCAGGCACGCCAAGTCGCAAGCCCGAGTGGTCTCCCAAATCACGGTGAACGGGCGCTCCTCGAAATCCATTGAATCGTCAAAGGAGCATGATGCATGCCACGGATTTTGCGCCCTGAGCGCGCTTGCAGCCAGGGGAATTTCCCCAACTTAGGAAAACTACGCGCCCCGATTACTGCTTGTCGGAAATGAAGAAACCAGCTCAACGGGTGTCGGCTCGGGGTTTAAATTCCATCAAAGCTAAGATCGCAAACGCGCGCGTGACACAAGCGAAGAACCCGATATAGAGAGGCACCACCGCAACGAGAAAAAGAACATAGTCGTCTGAGCTATCCAGTCCCGGCAAGAAAGCAACTCGCAGCCGGTACTCAAAGTGATTTAGCAAGAAAAATAGCATCAAGCAGATCATACCCAGAAAAAAGAAAAGACCGGCGCGCCGCGCGGGTGTCGAGTCTGATCGCTTGCGCTGAACAAACGTGTAGAAGAGCGTGAACAAGCCAACCAGCGACGCGATCGGAATCGCTATCGGCGCCGTCGATTGGCCATAGGAATCGCTTGGCAGCGGAATCACTCGGAATAGTGTATCGGCGAGCGGAAAGAGCACCGTCACGCCGCCGAGCGCGCCCCACAGCGAACTCATGTAGCGGAGAAAATCACGGAGATCGTCGCTGGCCATGAATTCTGGATGACCTGTATTTTGTGCTCTTTTCGCCGTATCAGGATTATCTAAGAGCCGCTAGCCTGAACCCGATAGGCAGGCTCCAGGCCGAATGCCTCCCGTCTGTATCGCCGCCTCACGGTAGATCCACAAGATAACCTGACACGGTAAAATAGAAATTCGCCGAGCCCGTGGTTCTACTTCGCTCAACTCCCGCGAGACCGAAACCGATAGCGCCCCCGAGCGAGTAGAGGCGAATCGGCTGGCTGGCGCGATAGCGATCATCACCCCAGTCTCCCTGTGATGTCAGAACCAGAGAATGCAAAATCTCACCCAGCTTGAGATAGGCAACCACTCTTTGTCCGTCGGGTATCAACGCATCGACGGTCACATGTTCGATGACGACGCGCTGATTGGCGTTACCAACCCGCGGCAATACAGCTTCCCCGGCACCTTCCCCACGTCCGAGTGAAAAACGCACGTCAACTTGAAAAGGCTGGAACGCTGGGTTTTGAATCTCTCCTACCGGTATCGGTATCTTTGGCGTGTTGACGACTGTAACGTTCGGTTGGTTGACAACTTGCACATCGACCGGAGCAACGGGGATCTCAGCGGCATTGAGTTTGACCTCATACGGAAGAGTCAATGTCACGATGCTGGACACAGCGACAAAGAGCGCTTTGCAAATAAGCTTCATGGCGGCCTCCTCGGAAGTTATTGTTACATTGTTTACTCTGACCTACGCCTCACCTCCTTTTCTGGACGGAAACCTAGGGCTTCGTTTTTGGTGCGAAGCAAAAATAACGCCAGAGCCTTAGTCAATCTGCCGCGGCCAATGGCTACGGGTGAGCCTCCGGAAGTGAATCCGTTGATCGCTCTCGGCCAGCCACGTCGCGTCACGAACAAGCCGGCAAAAAATCGTGAATTTGTGTAACCGGAGACTTGAAGCACTTCGATTACCAAATCCCGCCGCGCACGAGCATCACCCCCAAAATCGTCACCGCCAGGGCGAGAATTAAATTGAGCCGCCCTAGGCGCACCGCCTCGCGCCGCAGCCGGGCAATTTCCGCTGCAGTGCGATCGGCTTCCCAAGCTGCGGTCGCGCGCGGACCGATGTGAAAATCATGAAAAGCACTCATCGCGAAGATCAGTGCCACGAAAGCCAGTTTGATCGCGAGCGTCGTGCCAAACGAGCTGCGCCAAAACTCAAGCGATTGAAAATCGCTCCAGGTCAAGCCGCGAAGAAAAAGATTCGCCGTGCCGGTCATCAGGAATATTCCAAAACAAAGCCAACTCACCCAGCGAAATCTGATCGCCGTCCAGCGGATCAACCGGAGCGCAACTGCGGAGAACTCGGGCCGGCGGATGGCTGGGATGAGAGCAATGACCATAAAGATCGTGCCGCCGAGCCAGACCACCGCAGCCATGATATGGAGCCAAACCGACAGGAGATAAAGCGCATGCATCGTCGGGTTTAATCCTTTGGCAATTCACATACCGCCACGTTCAACAAGCAATTGCGAAGGCACGCGATATAGTTTTCGCATTTGCGCTAATCTGACGCTCGCTTCTTCTCGAAATTCGGAAACCTTTGGCATGCAACGGTACTCTCCCTCCGCGAAAGCCACTGACTTCATTTTCTGGCCTTCGTTTTGCTCGAATTCCTTCGCAAATATTTTGTCCACACGAGGAGGCTCTCGATGAATCATTTCTCTATGAGTGTGTCCTTAGCGGTCGCGTTGGGCATCGGCGCATATCTCAGCAGTAGTGCCGACCAACCCAATAAGGCTCTCGCGGCATCGCCTGCTGGCGCCATTTCCGGCCGCGTCGTCTTCACTGGCGATGCACCGGCAGCAAAAAAAATCAAAGTTACCAAAGACGGCGAGAAATGCGGCGCTGAAGTCACCAGCGAAGAGCTCGTTGTCGGTCCGGATAAAGGCGTCGAGTTCGCCGTGGTTAGCGTTGCCGGTTTCAAAGGCACACCGCCCAAGCCGACAAATCCATCGACCATCGATCAAAAAGGCTGCGTCTTTCGCCCGCATGTGGCTATCGTCGGCGTCGGCGCGCCGCTCGATATTTTGAACAACGACGGTATTTTGCACAATTTTCACACCCACGGCACGGAAAACACACCGATGAACCGGGCGCAGCCGGCGTTCCGAAAAAAGATGACCGAGACCTTCGCCCAAGCTGAGACCGTCAAAGTGAGCTGCGACGCCCACCCGTGGATGTCAGCCTGGGTGGTGGTCACCGACCATCCCTACATCGATGCCACCGACAATGGCGGCAACTTCAAAATCGCCGACGTGCCGCCGGGCAATCATACAGTTGAAGTTTGGCATGAAACCCTAGGCAAGATGACCAAGACTGTGACGGTCAAGGCGGGAGAAGAAGCGAAGGTAACTTTTGAATTGAGCAAGAAGTAGCGACTCTACTTGAGTGCCGCATTTCGACGCCGAGCGTGCAGAAACCCTGCGCGGCTCGGCGTTTTTTGTTGGTCTGCATCACGAACAAATCACTCGCGAAACCTGGAAACCGGCAGGCCGATTTTCTTATTTTTAACAAATTTCCGTTCGCCAGCAGACGTTTGCACCGAGAAAACCCAGTTCCAACCTGGCACAACGATTGCGGCTCCAAGGGAGTCAACGGACTGAAATCATCCACTGACTCTAAGAATGAAACTGGGCAAGGAAAGTCGCTATGCGATCGACGGACTGCTGGTGTTAGCCAAGAAGCGATCGGGAACCATCATGCAACTGCAAGATATCGCCGATGCAGCCGGCGCACTAGCCAACTTCCTGGCCAAGACTTTTCAGAAACTCAACCGGGCTAACATCGTAACCTCCTCCCGCGGCGCCGTGCGCGGCTACGCCCTGGCCCGACAACCTAACGCGCTCAAAGTGAAAGATATTTTCGTCGCCGTCGAAGGCACGGATATCTTCGACCGTTGTTTGTTTTGGAGCGACCGCTGCGCCGATGAGTCGCCCTGCCCCATGCACTTCAGGTGCAAACCGGCGCGGCGAACCATCGCAGGATTGATGCAGCGAATGACTTTAGCCGACTTGGCGGCCGACAACCGGCGCCGATGACAGATCACTGTCGATCTGAGGAAGAGAGTTCACAATGAAGTTGTTTCTTTCGTTGGCCCTTGCGGTCGTACTCATCATCGGCGGCCTCACGCTGGTCAAATCTGCGGATGTGAAGTCTCCGCCGGTGACACCGCAGCTGCTCGCCCAGGGTAAACAGATCTACGCCCAGCAATGCGCCGCCTGTCACGGCGACACGGGCCGCGGGGATGGCGAGGCGGCCTACCTGCTCTACCCCAAGCCGCGCGACTTAGTTGCCGCCAAGTATCGCCTGGTTTCTACGTGGGACCGCGTGCCCACCGATCAGGACCTATTCGACACGATCACGCGCGGCATGCCGGGGTCCTCCATGCCCTCTTGGGCACATTTCACCATGGAGCAGCGTTGGGCGCTGGTTCACTATATCAAGACGCTGGCCGCCAAACCTCTTGTGGTTCGACCGGCTAAAGCTCCCAACGCCGAGGGGAGCGGCGGCGAAGGGATTATCCAACCACCGCCAGCTCCGCCCTACGACGCGGCGGGGCGGGCGCGCGCGCTGGAAATGTACAAAGAGGCTTGCGCGTCCTGCCACGGCGCCAATGGCCGAGGCGATGGCACCGAGAAGCAAATAGACGAAGAAGGCTATCCAACCAGACCGCGTGATTTGACTGCCGGAATTTTCAAAGGCAGCCACGATCCGGTCTCGCTCTATCGCCATATCATAGCCGGCATTCCGGGCAGCCCGATGCCGATGAGCGATTGGGCCTGGGGCAATGATGCGTGGCACCTGGTCCACTACGTGCGCTCGCTCTCCAGTGAAACGCAGCGCGAACGCGTCGAGATGAAAAAGTTCACCATCAACGCGGTTCGCGTACAAGCGCTTCCCGATCATCCCGAGTCCGGCATCTGGCGCAGCGCGCCGCCGGTCAATTTGCACTTGATGCCGCTGTGGTGGCGCAGTGAGCGGCCCGAAGAAGTCACGGTGCGGGCGATTCACGATGGCAAGGAAGTGGCGATTCTAATGGTTTGGCAGGACGATACCGACGACACCACGGCGCTAAAACCGCAAGAGTTTCGCGACGCCGCCGCAATCCAGTTTTCGCTGACCGCCAATCCACCCTTCTTCGCCATGGGCGAGAAAACCGAGGCGGTCAACATCTGGATGTGGAAATCGGAGCGGCAAGCGGATTTAGATGTGGCATTTCAGGAGATCGAAAAGGCCTACCCGAACGTCGGCATCGACTCTTATCCGAACCTGATGCGCTCCGCCGTGGAGCAGCCGTTTCGCCACGCGCTGACTCTGCAATCCGATCCGACCTACGTCACCGGCTGGGGCGCGGGCAATATCGTTTCCGATCCGCAGCGAAAAACTCCGGCGGAAGATCTCACCTCGCGCGGCTTCGGCACGCTGCAAGCGCGACCTAAGATCGATCAAAAAGTCGACGCCCGCGGCATTTACGGTTCGGGCTCCTACCGTGTGATGTTTCGCCGCTCGCTGGGACGCACCGGACAAGGCGCCGTCAATTTGGTACCCGGAGCGACCGTGCCGGTCGGCTTCGCCGTCTGGAACGGCAGCGCCGGCGATCGGGATGGGAAGAAGTCGGTGACGATTTGGCAAGACTTAAGAATCAGGCCGTGAGGACTCAGGAGTAAGGAGTGAGGGGGGTTTCGGAATCGGATAGCGGTGAATGAAGGGGTAATCTTTATGAGCAATAGGATTGTACGAGACGAAGTGACAAGAAGCTCCGTTGGCCGATCTCCTGACTCCTCACTCCTGACTCCTTGCTCTCCCGGCGGCGTATCCCGCCGCGACTTCTTGAAGTTCCTCGGCATTGGCACCGGCAGCGCCGCCCTAGCGACGGGCTTGCCGTTGAATCTCCTAGCCGCCGCCAACCCCAACGACAATCCGCTCGCCGGCGCGGTCGATCGCAACTGGGAAAAAATCTATCGCGATCAATATAAGTACGACCGCATGTTCGATTGGGTTTGCTCGCCTAACGATACTCATGCCTGCCGGGTGCGCGCCTATGTGCGCAACGGCATCGTCACACGCCTGGGCAGCACCTACGATTATCAAAAGTACGCTGACCTCTACGGTGATAAAGCGACAGCAAATTGGAATCCGCGCCAGTGCGCCAAAGGCTACACGTTTCACCGCGTCATCTACGGTCCTTATCGTTTGCGCCATCCGATCGTGCGCAAAGGGTGGAAGGCTTGGGCCGACGCCGGCTTCCCGGAGCTCACTCCGGAAAACAAGAAGCGCTACATGTTCGATAGCCGCGGCCAAGACGAATTCGTGCAGATCTCTTGGCCCGACGCCTTCGACTCCATCGCCAAAGCGTTGGTCGCCATCGCCGCACGCTACAGCGGTGAAGCAGGCAAGAAACTCTTGCTCGCTCAAGGCTACCAGCCCGAGATGGTCGAAGAGATGGGCGGCGCCGGCACGCGCACGGTGAAAATGCGCGGTGGCATGGGACTCTTGGGCGTCATCGGCAAGTACGGTATGTATCGGCTGAATAATTCTCTCGCGCTGCTCGATGCCAAAGTGCGCGGCGTCGGACCCGACAAAGCGCGCGCCGGGCGCAACTGGTCGAATTATACTTGGCACGGTGATCAAGCGCCGGGCCATCCCTGGGTGCACGGCTTGCAAACTTCCGAGTGCGACTTCAACGATCTGCGCTTCTCCAAGCTGATTATCATGGACGGGAAAAATCTCGTCGAGAATAAGCTCACCGACTCGCACTGGTTCATCGAATGTATGGAGCGCGGCGCCAAGATCGTCGTCATCGCGCCCGAGTACGGGCCGCCGTCGACCAAGGCCGATTATTGGATTCCGATCCGGCCGCAGACCGACGCCGCGCTCTGGCTCGGCATCACCAAGATCATGATTGAGAAGAAGTGGTACGACGAGAACTTCGTCAAGCGCTTCACCGATTTCCCGCTGCTGGTGCGGACCGATAATCTGCGCCGGCTGCGCGCCCACGAAGTATTTCCTAATTACAAATCGGCACTGTCCGCTGACGGGCCATCAATAAGGGTACAGGGGCTGACGGCGCAGCAGCATCAGCAGCTCGGCGATTTTGTCATCTGGGACAGCAAGAAGAATGCGCCGGCAGCGATCACCCGCGACGACGTCGGCGAAACTCTCGCAAAGAAAGGCTTGGATCCACGGCTGGAGGGAACTTTCAAGGTCAAACTCGCCGACGGCAAAGAGATCGAAGTCGCTACTCTCTGGACGCTCTACCAGACCCATTTAAAAGACTACGACCTCGACAGCGTCGCCGACATCACCCACGCGCCCAAGGCGATGATTCAACAGTTGGCAGAGGACATCGCGACCATGAAGCCGGTGGCGATCCATCAAGGCGAGGGGATCAATCACTGGTTCCACGCCACCGAGATGAATCGCGCCGCCTACCTGCCGCTGATGCTTACCGGCAACGTCGGCAAGCCGGGCGCCGGCGGCCACACCTGGGCCGGCAACTACAAAGCCGCGCTGTTTCAAGGCTCGGCTTGGGCTGGCCCAGGCTTTAAAGGCTGGGTGGCGGAGGATCCGTTCAAGATCAATTTGAATCCCAACGCCAACGGCAAAGATATTGCGGCCACCGCCTACACTAAAGACGAAGAGCCGGCCTACTGGAACCACGGCGATCTCGCTTTGGTTGTCGACACGCCGAAATTTGGCCGCAAGAATTTTACCGGCAAGAGCCACATGCCGACGCCGACCAAGGCGATGATCTTTACCAACGTCAACTTGATCAACAACGCCAAGTGGGCCTACGGCATGATCAAGAACGTCGACCCCAACGTCGAGATGATCGTCTCGGTCGATATTCAGATGACCGCGTCGATTGAATACTCGGACATCGCCCTGCCGGCAAACTCGTGGTTGGAATCCGAAGGCTTGGAAATCACCGCGAGCTGCTCCAACCCGTTCCTGCAAATCTGGAAAGGCGGCATCCCGCCGGTGTTCGATACCAAAGACGACGCCGACGTGCTCGCCGGCATCGCCAATGCGCTCGCCAAAGTCACCGGCGACAAGCGTTTCAGCGACTACTTCGCCTTCGCCGCACCCGATAAACGGAACGTCTACATCCAGCGTTTGCTCGACGGCTGCACGACAACCTCCGGATACAAACTAAATGACATCATGGCCGGTAAGTATGGTCCTCCGGGCGGCTGCCTGCTCAATTTCAGAACTTATCCGCGCATCCCGTTCTACGAACAGGTGCACGACAGCGAGCCCTTCTACACCGACACCGGCCGCATGCATGCCTACGCCGACGTTCCCGAAGCGATCGAGTACGGCGAGAACTTCGTCGTTCACCGCGAAGGTCCGGAAGCGACGCCCTATTTGCCCAACGTGATCGTCAGCTCGAATCCATTGATCAGGCCAGAAGACTACGGCATACCAGCCAACGCCGAGCACTGGGACCAGCGCACCATCCGCAACATCAAAATGCCCTGGAGTAAGGTCAAGGAAACGAAAAATTTCCTCTGGGAGAAGGGCTTTCAGTTTTTCTGCCTGACTCCCAAGACGCGCCATCGCGTCCACAGCGGCTGGTCCAACGTCGACTGGCATATGCTGATGGACTCCAACTTTGGCGATCCCTATCGCATCGACAAGCGCGCCCCCTGCGTCGGCGAGCATCAGTTGCATATGAATCCACAGGCGGCGCGCGATCTCGGCATCAATGACGGCGACTATGTCTATGTCGACGCCAACCCCGCCGACAGGCCCTATTTGGGCGCCAAACCGGACGACCCATTCTACCGCGTCTCGCGCTGCATGCTGCGCGTCACCTACAACCGCGCCTACCCGTACAACATCGTGATGATGAAGCATGCGCCTTTCATCGCCACGGAGAAGAGCGTCAAAGCCCACGAGACTAGGCCTGATGGCCGCGCGTTGTCGGAGAACACCGGCTATCAGGCCAACCTGCGCTACGGCTCGCAGCAGTCGGTGACGCGCAACTGGCATATGCCGATGCACCAGACCGATACCTTGTTCCACAAGGCCAAGGTGTCGATGAGCTTTATCTTCGGCGGCGAAGCCGACAACCACGCCGTCAACACCGTCCCGAAAGAGACGCTGGTGCGCGTGACCAAAGCCGAAGATGGCGGCCTGGGTGGCAAAGGCATCTGGAAGCCGGCGACCACCGGCCATTCGCCGGATAATGAGAATGAGATGATGAAGCGGTATTTGGCGGGCGATCTAACCAAGGTGAAGCCATGAAAACCCGTTCAACGGTTCAAATGCTCAAGGTTCAACGTTGAACTCCGGTTGCGAGACCTTGAACTGTTGAACCTTTGAACTTTGAACCCGAGCGACGAAGGAGCGAGTGATGCCCTTTAAAGATCCCGATCCCAGTGATCCCAACATGCTGGTCGGCGTGATGCTGCCGGCGGACGCCGAAGCAACCCGCGACATGGCCTACGTCTTCGCCGAAGAGTTCGCCCGCATGGGCTACACGCGCGAGCAATTGCTTTGGCTTTTCAAAAATCCTTTCTACGGCGGCGCCCACGGAGCCTATCGCTCGCTTGGTGAACAAGAAACACTTTCAATCATCGATGAATGTCTGAACGTATGGGGTAACATCAAAGTCTCTATTTTGGATTCCGCATTGCCCGCTGACCCGGAGCTCGACGATCCGAGTTCAGAATCCAAAATCGAAAATCCAAAATCTAAAATGGAAAAGGCGTGAAGGTAGGTATGCCCAAGGTTCACAACTGGCAGATCGGCCGCGAAATGAACTATCCCTACCCGCAGGCATTTCCGCGCCGGCAGTTTGCGTTTGTCTTCAACATCAACCGCTGCATCGCTTGCCAGAGCTGCACGATGGCCTGCAAGTCGACTTGGACCTTCAGCAAAGGCCAGGAACATATGTGGTGGGCCAATGTCGAGACCAAGCCCTACGGCGGCTACCCGCAGTTTTGGGATGCGAAAATTCTCAGCCTCATGGAACAAGCCAATCCCGGCAACCAACAATGGTCGGGTCGACCTTCCAACGATAAGAAAAAGCCCTACGGCCAATTCGACGGCAAGACCATTTACGAAGCGCAGAACATGTTGACGCCGGACAGCGCGCGCGTGTTGGGCTACTTGCCCACCGATGAGGAATGGAACCTGCCGAATATTTTCGAGGATAATCCGGTCGGCAAGCGCGGTGTTAAAAACGAGCTCGACAAAGAAGGCACGGCGCTGCCCGAGCACAAGACATGGTTTTTCTACCTGGCGCGCATCTGCAATCATTGCAGCTACCCGGCGTGCCTGGCCGCCTGCCCGCGCAAAGCGATCTACAAACGGCCGGAAGACGGCATCGTCTTGATCGACCAGAAAGAATGCCGCGGCTATCGCAAATGCGTCGAGGCTTGCCCGTACAAAAAAACCATGTACCGCGGCAACACACGGGTGTCGGAAAAATGCGTCGCCTGCTACCCGCGCGTCGAAGGCAAAGACCCCGAGAGCGGCGGCCAACCGATGGAGACCCGCTGTATGGCGGCCTGCATCGGCCAGATTCGCATGCAGGGCTTGGTAAAAATGAACAACGACGGCACCTGGGCCGAGGACCGCTACAATCCGCTCTACTACATGGTCCACGTCGCCAGAGTCGCCCTGCCCCTCTACCCGCAGTTCGGCACCGAGCCGAATGGCTACTACATCCCGCCGCGCTGGGTGCCGCGCGATTACTTGAAGCAAATGTTCGGCCCCGGCGTCGACGAGGCGATCGAGCGCTACTCGTATCCAGATCGCGAGCTACTCGCGGTCCTGCAACTGTTTCGCCGCTCGAACCGGATCATCTTCCGCTACGAGATCAAAGAAGGACCGAAGGTTTATGAGGCGACACTGCGCGGGCGCAAAGTGACCATGTACAACGACACCGTGATCGCCTATGGCCAGGACGGCAAAGAAATTTTTAGAACGCAAGTCGAAGAGCCGGTCCACGTGCGGCCCAATAAGCATGCGAACTCGATTTAAGCAGCAACAGGCGTGAGGCAACAAGCAACCGTGAAGCCAAAGAGAATCTGTATGAATGAAAACATAGAGAGAACCGAGATGGCAGGTGCCCCAGGCTCATCTCCATCTCAAACCGAGATCGATTGCGCCTATTGCCGTGCGGCGATCTACAGCGCACTGGCGCTCGGCTTTCAAGAGCCTACCGACGAAACTCTGTCCCGACTGATGACACTGGACAGCCGTGCCTCTTTGGCCCATGCCGCGTCGCTACTCTACGGCGACGGCGCTGCGGAAATTACCGCGGCCATCGAGGCGCTGCCTCGTTGGCAGAGAAGCAACGCCGAAGACCTGGCAGCACGGCATCGGCTCCTGTTTGGCCATACGGCGCGTGGGGTTATTTCACCGTACGAGACCGAATACGGCAACGAAGCGTTGTTTCAACAACCGCAGGAGTTGGGCGATCTGATGGGTTTCTATCGCGCCTTCGGCTTGACGCCCGGACAAGGCGTGCATGAACGGCCCGATCATGTCAGCTGCGAGTGCGAGTTCTTGATGTTTCTCGCTCTCAAAGAAGCCTATGGGCTGGAACAAGACGAGGGCGACATGTTGAGCGAAACCCGCAAGGCAGAAAGACTTTTCCTGCGCGATCATCTGGGCCGTTTTCTGCCGGCTTTCGCCGCCAGCCTCGATCGAGAAGATCCTGCTGGTTTCTTCGGCGCGCTGGCTCAGCTAGCGGGCCGCTTCATCGCCGCAGAGTGCGCGCGCCTGGACGTCACCCTGGGTCCGGGGAACTTGGGACTTCGCCCCGCGGAGGACAACAATGTGCCCATGGCCTGCGGTAACGCCGGTGATTGCGCCGCCTTGGCCGGCGCCTGCGCCTCGGAGCAAGCAGAGGTCGAATGAGCGCCGCGCTGCCCATCCACTACGAGCCCAAGCTTGTCGAAGAAGCGGTCTTCCAAGCCGGGTACACCTCTGCGCCTGCGCAACTCAACATCGCGCGCGATCGCCTCTATGAAATCGCCGATGGTGAACAACGCGAACGCGCTTTTCAAGCCCTTTACCGAACCTGGTTTGCCAAGCTGGGATTGAGCCTGACCATCGAAAAGGCGCTGCAAGAGCAACCGCTCATCGCCGAATCCGTCGGCGCTTGCTTCGTGGTTTACGCCGCCCATGCCAAGCAGGAAGGCGCGGAGCTTTACGTGAAGGACGAGCGGCGCACCTTACGCCTCGCGCTGCGTCCGGCAGCACTGCGCAATGCTGACGCGCTGCAATCGTTTTTGCGCAAGGAACTATTTCATATCGCCGACATGCTCGATCCAGCATTCGGCTACGAGCCCACCCTGCCGAAAAGTCCCGACGGGCCGACCTACGATAATTTTATCACCCATCGCTATCGCGCGCTGTGGAACATCACGATCACCGGGCGTATCGCGCGCCGCGGCTGGCTAGCTCCGACCGCGCGAGAGGAGGCTCTGAACGAATTCATCGCGGCCTTTCCCATGCTCCAGGAAAATGGCGAAAAACTTTTCAGCCGCTTCTACGACAGCGACCACCCGCGCCATGCGGAGCTGACCCCGTTGGCTTTCGATCCGGCCGCCACAGTGGATGGTTCGCGCCCCCATTCCGCTCAAGCGACCCATTGCCCGCTCTGCAAATTTCCCACTTACGCCTTCGAACCGGCACCGCAAAATCTCGGCGCCGACACCCAAGCCGAGATTACCGCGGACTTCCCCGATTGGTCGCCGGAAAAAGGGCTTTGCAACCAATGCGCCGATCTCTACCGCGGCCGCCGGATGTCGCTTGCCGCGTTGAAAATGCTGCCAGGCTGGCATTCGCCGACAGTTTGACCAAAACTGAGATGTTCTTTCTTGCGGCCATTTTTACCCGAGCATAAACCATGCGAAATTTCGACGCACTCCTCGCCCAATCCTCATCCACCCACGGCCACAGCTGTGCCGGGCAAGTTTTAGGCGTGCGGATGGCAATGGTGGGGTGCCGCGAAATCGGCATCGACGAGCCGCGCGGCTGCGAAAAGTTGATCGTCTACGTCGAAATGGACCGCTGCGCCACCGCGTGGGCGGTAAGCGGATGGTCGCCGGTAATCATGATGGTTTTGACGCCGGCCCGCAGGCTGAGATCGATCGCGGTTTTCGCTTCCGGACGGGGCGGATCGATCATCCCCACCAAGCCGAGAAAGATCATGTCGCGCTCACACGCCTCGTCATCCAAAGTCACGCCGGGTCTGTAAGCCACCGCCAAGACTCGCAACGCTTCATTCGCCATGGCGCGCGCGCTGATGACGACGCTGCACGACACGCCGCAAGGCATGGCGGCGTACGCCAAAGGCGCGCGGCTGACCGCGCCACAAGCCGAGGCCAACGATCAATAGCACTACGACGATAGCCGCCCGCGCCAGCGCGTGGCCGACGCGATCGAGATTCTGCTGCAGCGGCGTCTTGCCGCTCTCAACCGTCTGCCGGAGCCGCGCGATCTTGCCAAACTCCGTCTGCATGCCGGTGGCAACCACCACCGCGCGGCGCCGCCCATAGGTCGCCGCGGTGCCGGCAAAGGCCATATTCCTGCGATCGCCCACCGCGACATCGACGGCGCCAAGTGCCGCCATATGCTTTTCCACCGGCAGCGATTCACCGGTGGGCGACGCTTCTTCGATTTTCAAGTTAAACGCTTCCAGGAGCCGCGTATCGGCCGGAATGCCGTCGCCGGTGTGCAAGAGAACGATATCTCCCGGCACGAGCTGGCGCGCCGCAAGGCTGCGCTCCTCGCCGTCGCGCACCACGGTCGCGGCCGGCGCCGCCATGCGACGGAGCGCCTCCATGGCCCGCTCGGCGCGGTACTCCTGGACGAAGCCCAACAGCACGGCAAACAGCACGATGATCGCGATGGCGATCGCTTCGACGGTGTGGCCGAGAAAGAGCGACAGGATGACCGCCACCAGCAGAATCACAATTAGAACATTCTTGAATTGCGCCATCAGCAGATGCAGCGGCGCAACCCGCGCCACCGCTTGCAGCTCGTTGGGACCTTGCTCGGCCAAGCGGCGCTGCGCCTCCGCTTCAGTCAAGCCGCCAGCGGCATCGCTGCAGAATTGGGTCAGCACTGCGCTGGGCTCCAATTGGTGCCAAGGCGTCCCATTGATCGGCGCGGCAGGCATGTTGTGCATTTGGGTCTGAGCTCCTGGCCTGGAAGCGGGCAAAGGCTAAGCCAGCAATGTCACAAGCGAAGGGCGCGCGTATTATCACAAATGAGATGCACGGCGATTTTTTTCGCACGACCGAGACGCCTGTGCATCGGCTGGTGCGATGGAGGGTCCGGTGGCGCTGCGTCATCTGCTAACGGTTACAATGGCTGAGACAGCCCCCACCGGGCGGCTAGTCGCTTTTGCGGCTTTTCGCGGTGGAGGTACTTGGCGCGCATACTCCAGCGGCGGGGAGTAGCGCCATTTCGAGCGATAGCTGTTCAGCCGGCGGGTTCTTTTGCATGCGATTGGCCTCGAGCTGGCCTGGCATCGGCGCTGGACTTTCTTCGCTCACTTGCAAGGCGGGAATTGCAAACTCACGGTTGTTCAGCACGAGCTTGCCGGTGACCGGCAAGCGCTTGCGCATCGACGTAACCGTATGGCAGCCGTGGCCGGCCAGCTGGGCGACCTGCAGCACCCGCTCCGTCGGTGTGCCGCTCTTGATGCGAATCGTAAACTCGAAGCTCTTGGTTGCGCTGGCGAAGTCGCCCAGGCGGCGCTGCACGCTCATGTCGTAGGCCATGCACAAATCCAGCTCGGCGTCGTCGATGGCGACGCCATGGCGCGCGGCAAACCACGCCATCTTGCTGAACATGCAAAACCCGATGGAAGCGACGATGAATTGGAGCGCCGACGGACCGCGGCCGGTTTCGCTCTGGTACGGCTCGTGATTGCAGGAGACTGTCAGGTCGGAGACCGACTCGATGCGGGAGAGTTGGTCGTTTAAGCGAATGACGGCGCGCTGGACTAAGATATAGTCCGCGTCGTCGCCCGCTGATTCTCGTTTTTCCTCGTAAGCTACGCGAAATTTTCCGAGATCGATGCTTCCCGGAACCGTGGCCATGCGTCACTTCGCGCCGTTGAGCGCCTCGTAGATTTTCTCCGCAGTGATCGGCAGGCTGGTGATGCGCACGCCGCAGGCGTCCGCCACCGCGTTGGCGATCGCCGCCGCGGTCGGCACGTTGGCGGTCTCGCCGATCGGCATGCTGGCGTAGGGCCCAGCGCCCTTTTCACGCTCGAAGACCGAGCTGCGAAACGTCGGCACGTCTTTGATGGTGGGAATCTTGTACTCGCCGAAGTTAGCGGTCGCGACTTTGCCGTCGTTGATGGTGACTTGCTCCATCAGCGCATAGCCGATGCCGGTCATCGCCGCGCCTTCGATCTGCCCCTGGTGCATGAGCGGGTTTAACACCGTGCCGCCGTTGTGCGTCGAGGTGAATTTTCTCAGCTGCACTTGGCCGGTGGCCGGATCGACTTCCACCTCGGCGATCTGCACGCACATCGACGCTTCGTGGACCTTCTTGTTGTTGTCGTAGGTCGCTTCGACGCGAATCGGCCCGCCGTTAGCTTTGACCAAGTCAGCATAGGACAAGCGCCGCTCCATGCGTGGATGGAGCACCGCACCCTTGGCAAGCTGCATCTGCGCCGCATCGCCGCCCATCTGGCTCGCCGCAGCCTGCTTCACCGCTTCGGTGAGCTTGAGCGCGGCTTGATAGCCGGCGTTGCCGTAGACACGCGTGGCGCGGCTGCCGCCGACGCCGGTGTCTTTGACGCCGTCTTGAGTATTCAATTGTTGAAAACGAATTTGGCTGAGCGGAACCTTCAGCTCTTCGGCGACGATCTCGCTCAGCACGGTGTAAGTGCCCGCGCCCTGATCGGCCATAGCGGAGGAGATTGTCACCAAGCCCTTGTCGTCGAGCGTCAGCGCCACCGTGCCGATGCCGCCGTTGGCCATCCATTGGACAAAGGCCACGCCGCGGCCGATGTTTTTCCCTTTGGGCCGGTTGTAGCCGGAGTCTTCCAGCGCCTGTTTGAGCGTCTCTTCGGTTTTGATGTAGCCGACCTCTTCGCCGATGGGGTCGATGTCGCCGTCATGCATCAAATTTTTCTGGCGGAACTTGAGCGGGTCGATGCCGAGCTTTTTCGCCACGATGTCGAGATGGCTTTCGTTGGCGAAAAACCCTTGCGGATCGCCCGGCGAGCGCATGTGGCCGCAGGGAACCTTGTTGGTGTAGACCATGTGCTCTTCGATCAAGCAGTGTGAAATCTTGTAGGGACCGGCCGAACCGTGCGGGCCGGCGAGAAACGCGTTCGGTTTGAAGGCGCCATAGGCACCACTGTCGAAGACAAAATCCATGTGATGGGCGACGATAGTACCGTCTTTTTTCACACCGGTTTTGACTTTGATGATCGAGGCGTGGCGCGGGTTGCCGGCGATAAACTCTTCTTCGTAGTCCATCACCAACTTGACCGGCCTGCCGGCCGCCTTGGAGAGCAAGTAAACCACCGCGACGTCCATAAAGTCGCCCTTGCCGCCGAAATCGCCGCCGATGAAAACCGGATTGACGACCAATTTTTCATGGGGCAATTGCAACGCGTTGCCGACCTGCTCGCGAATCGCGAAGGGCACTTTGCTGCAGCACCAGATCTGCGCTGAGCCGTCGGTCTTGGTGTCGACGATGCAGGAATGCGGTTCGATGTAAGCGTGGTGCACCACTGGCGTGGTGAAGGTGTTCTCAAAAACCATGTCAGCTTGAGCAAAGCCAGTGGCGATGTCGCCCTTCTTCCAGGTGTAGTAGACGAACTCGTTGGTCGGGCCGTCGAGCGGCTTGGGCAAACCCTTGTAGCTAGCAACGTCAGGGTGGATTCTCTTCGAGCCGGGCCTGAGGGCTTCGACGGGATCGAGTAGCGGCTCGCTCTCTTGGTACTCGATCTCGATCAGGTTCAGCGCCTCTTCGGCTATATCCTCGGTCTCCGCCGCGACGGCAGCGATTTTTTCGCCGGCAAAGCGAACTTCGTCGTCGGCGATGATCGGCATGTCGTAGAGGCGCCGGCCGATTTTCAAACCGCGGCAATCGGCGCCGGTGAGCACGGCGTGCACGCCCTTCAAAGCGCGCGCCTTGCTGATGTCGATGTTTTTGATTTTGCCCGACGGCACCTGGCTGCGCAGCAATTTGCCCCACAGCATGCCGGGCAGCGTCACGTCGACGGTGTATTTCGCCTGACCGCTGACCTTCAACTCACCTTCGATTCTCGGCGTGGGGTTACCGATGAACTGTTTGCCTGCTGCTGCCATTGCGCGACCTCCTGACTCCGAAGAAAAAATCTATTTGGATGGGTGGATTCCGCTTCGCCCCCTCGAGCGCGAAGCGGAATCGAAGCTGGCTCCCCGGGACGGGCTCGAACCGCCGACCCGGTGATTAACAGTCACCTGCTCTACCAACTGAGCTACCGGGGAAGTAAACGATTTATTTATTTAGCATACGACATTTAGAAATTCTAGGCACTGAGCACGTAAACAGCCCGCAATCAATCACACCAACCGCAGCGCTTTCAGCTCCTCCGCCATGCGCTGGTGGTGCGTCGCCGGCCAAAAGATGCGCCGGCACTTGGGGCACCAAGAAAACTCCGCCTGAGTGGCAAACACATAGGGCGGCACGATCGTTTCGACCGTTGTTTTATCCCTTGGCTGCAGCACCGCGTTGCAAGTCAAGCAGCGCGAGAACAGTTTGCCGGCACAGTTTAGCCCGCACTGACGCATCACCTGCTGGAGCTGCTCACGATGATGGTCGCTGGCGATGAAAATAAACGGCGGCGGCTGTTTCTGTTTGAGCTTGCGGTCACGCGTTAGAATCAACCGGCTCTCGCGCCGCGCCGCGCGGATGAGCCCGTAGCCCGACAGGTGCTTGCCATAGATCACATCTTGGCCAAGCACCCGCAGCCACTTGGCCAAGCGCCCAAGCATGCGGTCGGCGGCAAATTTGATTTCTTGCGCCATCTTTATTATTCGCTTGAGTTTCAACCAAAGGCCTAACATATACTCGTAGCCAACTCACGCTAAAGAGCGGCTGCGAAAATAAGTTTCCGAACTTGGCGTCCTTTGCGCCTTTGCGCGAGATATTCCCAGTCTGCTGTTGCAGGAGGCTCCCATGAACTTAGTTCACACAATCTACGAACCCGACGGCCCCGGGCCGCACCCGACAATTCTCACCCTGCACGGCCGCGGCGCCAACGCCTTCGACCTGCTCGGCTTGGCGCCCTACCTTTGCGGCGGCAAGTTCATGATGATTTGCCCCCAGGGGCCGCTCGAAACACCCATCGGTCCGAACCAGGTTGGCTACGCCTGGTACCCGCTCAGCATGGGCGGCCCGGTCGACGTGACGGCAATGCTCGCGTCGCAAAAGGCCTTGAGAGAATTCACCGAGGAGTGTCCGAAACGCTACCCCGTCGACCCCAAGCGCTTCGCCGTTTTGGGCTTCAGCCAAGGCGGCGTGATGGCGTACGGGCTAGCCCTAGCAAATCCCAGCCGCTTCACCGCGTTGGCCGCGCTCAGCTCTTGGCTGGCCAAAGAATTGGTCGCCGAGCAAGGTGTCGGCACAGGTGTCGAAACGCTGCCGACTTTGGTGCAGCACGGCACCCATGACCCGACGATTCAAGTCGACCGCGCGCGCGAGTCCGTCGAAGCGCTGCGCCAATATCGCCTGCCGCTCACGTATAAAGAATACGACATGGGCCACGAGATTTCCGCGCGCAGCCTAAACGACCTCTCCGCCTGGCTAGACGAAAAGGTCGCCAGAAACACTTAGGGGCGACCGATTGGTCGCCCCTAATCTGAAATCTGGAATTTGTAGTCTGGAATTCTTCGCGCCAGCGAAGATTAGCGCATGTAGCTCAAGTCCTTCGACATCGCTTCGAGGCGGCGGATGCGCTCTTCCATCGCCGGGTGGGTGCCAAACAGCGACGCGAAGCTGCTGCCGCTAAGCGGGCTGACGATGAACATATGAGCGGTGGCGTTCTGGGTGCCCTGACTCACCTGCAGCGGAATATTCTGCGCCCCCATGTGCAGCTTGCGCAGCGCGTTGGCCAGCGCCATCGGGTCGCCGGCGATCTTCGCGCCGGTGGCATCCGCCATGTATTCGCGCGAGCGCGACACCGCCATTTGGATCAACATCGCCGCAATCGGCGCCACTATCATCATAAAGATCAAGCCGAACATGCCACCGCCGCCGCCTTCTTCACGGTCGCGGTTGCCGCCAAACATGGCGGCAACCTGGCCCATCTGGGCGAGATAGCTGATCGCGCCGGCCAGCGTCGCAGCGATGCTGCTGATCAAGATATCGCGGTTTTTCACGTGGGCGAGCTCGTGGCCGATCACGCCGCCGAGCTCTTGGCGATTCAAGATGCGGCGAATCCCTTGGGTCACTGCCACCGCGGCATGCTCCGGATTGCGCCCGGTGGCGAAAGCGTTCGGCGTGTCTTCCGGGATAACATAAACCTTCGGCATCGGCAGGCCGCCCTTGGTGGCCAGCTCGCGCACCATGTTGTAGAGCTCGGGGTCCTCGTTGGGTCCGACTTCTTGGCCGCCGTACATCTTGAGCACGATCTTGTCGCTAAACCAGTAGCTGAAGAAGTTCATGGCGCCGGCCAAGATCAGCGCCATCACTGCGCCGTTGGGGCCGCCGACCATCTGGCCGATCCACACCACCAACGCGGTTAGCACTGCGAGGAGAATCGTGGTTCGAAAACCATTCATACTCTGCCCTCCTTTAAGTGTGCAGGTATCCTACGAAATAACTAGACCATGTCAAGTAAGAAGTCATTGTCGCGAATTTGCGTATGGTGCGATGACATTTCAAGGGGGTCGTTTCCAACTTGCGCGAATTTGCCTATGATTCGCCCATCTTCATTAAAATAGGAGCCACTCATGAGAGTCGGCGTGGTGTTTCCGCAAACTGAAATCGGCAGCGATCCGGCTGTCATCAAAGACTATGCGCAAGCGGCGGAGGAGTTGGGCTATCTGCATATTTTAGTCTACGATCACGTTGTCGGCGCCAACAGCGCCAGCCGGCCCAACTGGCGCGCGCCCTACACTCACTTAGACAGTTTTCACGAACCCTTGGTTCTGTTCGGTTATCTGGCTGGGGTGACCAAGAAGATCGAATTCACCACCGGGATTATTATTTTGCCGCAGCGCCAGACCGTCCTGGTCGCCAAGCAAGCCGCAGCGCTCGACGTGCTAAGCCGCGGCCGGCTGCGCTTGGGTATTGGCATCGGCTGGAACGCGGTCGAATACGAAGCGCTGGGCGAAAACTTCAACAACCGCGGCAAGCGCTCCGAAGAGCAGATCGAGCTCATGCGCAAGCTCTGGACCGAAGACGCCGTGACGTTTACCGGCAAATGGCACAAGATCACCGACGCCGGCATAAACCCTTTGCCGGTGCAGCGACCGATCCCGATCTGGTTCGGCGCGACCGATGATCGCGCGCTGCGCCGCTTGGCTAAACATGGCGACGGTTGGTTTCCGTTGATGGCACCCGACGACAAATGCCAAGCCGCGATTGAGAAGGTCCGCGGCTACGCCCGCGCGGCGGGGCGGGATCCGGCGCAGATCGGCATCGAAGGAAGAATCAATTTCGGCCAGGGCTCTGTGGAAAGTTGGCTCAAAGAGCTGGAAGCCTGGAAGAAACTCGGCGCCACCCACGTGAGCGTCAACACGATGAAGTCGGGACTAGCAAACCCCACAGCTCATATTGAAGCGATCCGCCGCTTCAAGAAAGCGATTGCGGCGATTTTGTAGGGGCGACCGGCTGGTCGTCCGGCTTCGGTCCTATTTTAGTGTTTGCGCCTGCGGCCGGCGCGCCAGAAACATCAAGAACATCGACAGCAAACTGACAATCGCGAAGATCGTAAACGCCACGGCATAGCTCTTGGTGAGATCATAGCACAGCCCGGCAATGATCGGGCCGAGAAATGTCCCGCAAGTAGTGATCGATCGGCTGACGCCCTGAATGGTTGCGAAGGCTTTGGTGCCAAAATAATCGGCGCGAATCGGTTCCTGCAGCGACGCCAGGCCGCCGTAGGCGAGCGAGTAGACGATCATCATCGTCGTAAACGCCAGCGAACCCGCGGCCCAGCCCATCACGCATACCGACACACTCAACGCCAGCAGCAGCCCCATCACAAGCTTGCGCTTGTCGACCATGTCGCCCAACCACCCCATGCCGATGCGCGCCGGAGCGCCGATCAAGGCCGACACGCCGAGGAGGCGGCTTGCCGCTTCGGTGCTCCAACCGCGGTCGACCAGTAAAATAACGAAGTGCACCGAAACGCCTTCGGTGACCATGTGGCGCAGCGCCATGGAGACTGACAGGAACCAAAATGCTTTCAGCCGCAGCACTTCTTTTAAACTAAATTGCGGATCGACGGTCGCCTGCGCGCCGCTACCCGTGTGACCCGCAACAAGCGACTCCGTTTTGCGTTCTTCGCCGTCGGCGATGCGATTGATCAGGTAAGCGATCGGCAAGCTCATGGCAAAAAGGATCAAACCCGACAGCAGCGCCGCCGTGCGCCAGCCCCAAGCGACGATGATCGCGCCGACCAGCGGCACGATGGCACCGGACAAGCCCGGTCCCATGCGAAAGATGCCGAAGGCGAAGCTGCGCCGTTCACGAAAAGTTTTGGCGATCAGCAAACTGATCGGCATGTGATAGCCCAGGCTCGAACCGAGCACGATGCCGAGCACGATCGAAACGTAAAGCATCGGCAGCGAGTTGACGAAGCTGAGCGACAAAAAGCCTAAGGTGCAAATGACGATACCGATGTACATGATGCGCTTGGGCCCGACGCGGTCGACGAAGTAGCCTTCGATGGGGCCGAGAATGCCGGCTTCGATGCGCGCCAGGGAAAACGCCCCGGAGATCGCCGTGCGGCTCCAGCCGAACTCACGCTCGAAGGACGGAAAAAATGCGCTCATGCCGAAGTAGCTGAAACCGGTATTGACCGCGTGGGTAATGCAGCCAAGGATGACCAGCCACCATTTTCGTTCCATGTGGTAAACCAACTCCCAGCAGGCAACCGCGAAATTCCCGCCAGACTAGCGGAAATCGGCGACCAAGGAAACGCGACTTGGCGTTTTGCCGTCTGTTCATGCTATCCAGTAGTTGCATGTCGCTTTCTTCTGAATCTCCCGCGAGTGCTGCGGCGGCGCTACGCGAGCGCGCCAACGCTCTGCATCAGCAGATACTCACCGTCGACAGTCACATCGATTTCGCGCCGGCCGACCTCACCGGCGAACGCAACTATTCGGAGCGGCTGGAAACCCAATTCAACTTGCCGCTGATGATCGAAGGCGGCCTGGCGGCGGCGTTCTTCATCGTCTACGTCGGCCAGACCCGCGAGGCGCAGCATCCCGAGGCGCTTCAGACAACCGGCTACGAGCGCGCCTACAAGCACGCGGTTGAAAAGTTCGACGCCGTCAAACGCTTTACTACTGAGATCGCCGGCGACAAGATTGCCCTCGCGCTGACCGCCAGCGATGTGCGCCGCATAACGGACATGGGCAAGAAAGTCGCGTTGATCGGCGTCGAAAACGGTTATCCGCTCGGCGCGGACATCGCCCGGGTCGAAGAGTTTTACCAGCGCGGCGCGCGCTATCTGTCACTGACCCACAATGGCCACAATCAGCTGGGCGACTCGCACACCGGCGAGAAAGAAGGCTGGAAATGGCACGGCGTCTCGCCGCTCGGCAAACAAGTCATCGCCGCATTGAATCGCTGCGGCATCATGGTCGACGTCTCGCACGCCTCGAAAGAAGCGATGCTGCAAACCGCCGCCCTGTCAAAGGCGCCGATCATCGCGTCCCACTCGAGCTGCCGTGCGTTGTGCGATTCGAGCCGCAACTTGGACGACGAACAATTATTAGCGCTCAAGCACACCGGCGGCGTCATTCAAATCGTCGCCTACGATCTCTTTCTGAAAAAGCTGACGCCCGATTCACCACAGAGAAGCTCGGCCCTGGCCGCAGCGCGCCAGGAGTTTGGCCTGCCCGAACCCAACCACTTCGCCAGCCGCGCCCGCTACCACGCGCTGCTGAAAAGTCTTTCCGAACATCAGCGCGCTATCTACGAAGAAAAACTTGCCGCCATCGCTGAAGCCTTCCCCGGCGACCCAGCCACCAGCATCGACGATTTGCTGGACCACGTCGACCACGCGGTGAAACTGCTCGGTATTGACCACGTCGGCATCGCGTCTGACTTCGACGGCGGCGGTGGCGTCGCCGGTTGGAACGACGCCGGCGAAACTCGCAACGTGACTTTGGAATTAATCCGCCGCGGCTACAGCGCTGCACAGATCGCCAAACTCTGGGGCGGCAATATCCTGCGAGTGATGGAAGCAGCGCAGACGGTGGCAACGATTTCGCCAACCACACAGTGGCGGCACTGAGCCGGTAGAAACGGTAGCGACTTATTAGCGCCCGTTCACAAAAGAAAATGAAACCGTATCTATGGTAGGTTGGCGAGATGAAACCGTTTGTGCGCTATACGGCCCTGTTTCTAGCCCTTATCTTTCTCGCCGGCGCGGGACTCGCATGGGCAGAGTTGATGCACGAGGCCGATCTCTTCACTAACCCTAAAGTAAAACCAGCAACGGGGTTTCTCGTCACCGGACTAATATTTCTAGGTCTGGCATTGCGAGGCTGGCGCAGGGGAAGCTAACTGCCACTCTCCGATTATCTCCCCGCTTCCAACTCTTTCCAAACCTGCCGGGCAAAAGAGAAGTCGCGCACGTCGTCCACGGTTTTCTTCTTTTCGTTGCCCAGTCGTTCGATAAAACTCTCCATCTCGGCGTCGCTCATGATGCCGTCACGCAGGATCGATTTCAGCTCGACGTCGTAGGAGCGCGCGGCGATCTCGGGTGTCTGTTTCACCCACTGCAGCAGAACTTTGATCGTCTCCGCCTTGTTTTCTTCGATGAAGCGATTGGCGCGCAGCAGGGCGCGCACACCGCGTCGGACGAATTGGGGGTTTTCTTTGATCAATTTCTCCGAAGTAATCATGCCGGAGGCCGGCATGCCGATCTCCGGCGGGCCGGCGAAGACTTTGCCGCCGGCTTTCTGCGCCATCAGATCGTGCGGCGGCGACAGCACGGTCACCTCCACCGCGCCGGTAGTGACCGATTGTAAGCGCACCGAGGTGTCGCCCAATGCGACCGGCTGGAGCTGCGCGGGATTGAGACCCTTGGATCGCAGCAACTCTTCGGCGACGAGATGATCCGCGCCTCGAATGCTTGAAACGCCGAGCTTCTTGCCGCGCAGCTCTTGCACGTCTTTGATGCTCGGATGGGCGATCAAATAGTAGACGCCCTTCTTAAATGCGACAACGACGATCTTCAATGGAAATCCGGAAAGAATACCGCGCACGGTGCTAACGAACGTGCCCGTAAAAGCAACGTCGCCGTTCAGCAGGGCCATCGTCCCAAGCCGCGGATTGGCTTGAATAATCTCGACGTCCATCCCCTCGTCACGAAAAAAACCCTTGCTCGCAGCGACGTAGTACGACACGCTGGTGTTGCTGCGGCTGGAGATCGAAATGCTCACTTTCTGAGTCTGGCCGAGCGCCGAATCGACAAAGAAGACCGCCGCGGTGATACCCATCGCGACCGCCAGAGAAAGCGCGCAAATCCCGAACCGCGCGTCTTCGGTTTTCAATTTCCCATTTTTCATTTTCAATTTCCCAGTTCTTTCAGCGCCGCCCGGGCAAAGGAAAAATCACGAATCTCGTCGAGCGGCCGCTTCTTGTCCGCCAGTCTTTCCATCTGCGCTTCGATCTCGGCGTCGGTCATGGTGCCGTCCTTCGACAGCGCTTTGAACTCGACATCGTAGGAACGCGCGGCATATTCGATCTTCTGCGCCACGTACTGGGTCATGATGCGCAAGGTTTCATCGCGATTGGCCTCGATAAAGCGATTGGCTTTCAACAACGCGCGAATAGTTTTTCGCAGCGCCAACGGATTCTCTTTAATAAATTTGTCGGCGACGAAGAGCCCGGAGGACGGCACACCGATCTCCGGTGGGCCGGAGATCGCTTTCAAGCCCTGGTTCTGCAAAAGAATGTCGTAGGGCGGCGGCACGGACACCGCTTGCACGATGCCGGTCACGACCGCTTGCAGACGCAGCGACGGATCGCCCACGGCGATCGCCTGCACCGAGTTGGGATCGACGCCTTTCATGCGCAAGAGCTCGCGGCCAATGATATGATCCCCGCCATTGACCGCGGTGACGCCGAGTTTTTTGCCCTTTAGATCCTGCGGCTCTTTGATGATCTCCGGGCGCACCATCAAATAGTACAGTCCTTTTTTTAGCAAGATAAAGACCGTCTTCATCGGGAAACCCTGCACGACGCCGCGAAAGGTGCTGACAAATGAGGTCGTAAACGTCACGTCGCCGTTCAGCACCGCCAATGCGCCCAGCCGTGGATTGACCTGAATGAATTCGACCTCCAGTCCCTCTTCTTTGAAAAGTCCGCGCGCCTGGGCGACATAGTAGGTGGTGTTGGTATTGCTGCGGCTCGACAGCGAAATGCGGATTTTTTGCAGCGGCGCCTGCGCCTGAGCGAAGGGCGCGAAGCTCGCAACCATCGCTACGATCATACCGAGCCCAACGAAATAGCTCCGAACTCTCATGCCTTGCTCCTTGTCCAGCGGCTGCCGATCGGCTGTTTCTCAAACTTTCTCCCTATGTAGGCTAGCCAAAGTCTCTTTACAAGCCGCTCCGATCTAGCTTAGAGTTCCGCGATGAAGCGTTGTCGTTCTTACTGTTGGTGCAATGTGCTTTCTTCGCGGCCAGTGCCTTGGCCAATCCTCTTCGACAACAGCGTCGTCAATAGCTTGGAGAAAAGCGGATTTCTCAAGGAGATCTGGGGCAATGAAAACTATCGGCGTTAGAAGTTCTGCGCAGCAAATCCTCCTTGCGGCCCTCTGGGTCGCATGGTCTTGGTCGGCGGCATTCGCGACTCACTACTTGCCCAAGCCCGGCGAGAAAACCCTGTCGATGAAAATATCGACCTGCGCCATCTCGGGCGGCTTCGTCCATCTTTACACCGCGCTGGACAATGGCCTCTTCGATAAATACGGCATGAAGTTCGAAAACATTTTCATCCGCGGCAGCGCGCAAAACATGACGGCGCTCGCCACCGACGAAGTGCAGTTCACCTACTGCGCTGCGGATGGAACCATTCCCGGCCTCGCCACCGGCGTCGATGTCAAACTGGTCGCCGCGCCGCTGATCAAACTGCCCTACGTTTTGATCACCCGCAAGGAGATCAAACGGGTCGAAGACTTGAAGGGCAAGGCGCTCGGCATTGCCCGCGCCGGCGACTTAAGCGACCGGCTCTCCCGCGCGGTAGTGAAAAAATTCGGCATGGCGCCCGACAGCGTGATGATTCGCCCCATCGGCGGCAGCCAGGGGGAACGCTATCAGGCGATGGCGGCCAATGTCGTCCAGGGGGTGATCATCACGCCGCCGATGGACGTGCGCGCCAAGAACGAAGGCTACAACGTGCTCTACCGTTTGATCGAGCTCGACTTGCCGTTTCTCTACAGCAGCCTGCACACCAGCCATAAGATGCTGCGCGAGCGTCCCGAGATTGTCCAGCGCATGGTCGCTGCCTTCGCCGAGATCGTTCATTTCGTCGACAAGAATCCCGACAAAGCCAAGGCGTCCATCGCCAAAGCGATGCGCGTCAAAGACGAAGAGGCGCTGCAATCTTCCTACAACGTGTATGCCCGTGAAATCCTCGACCGCACCATGGTCGTGCCCGGCCGCACCGTCGCCGAAGCCGTCGACCTCGCCCGCGAAGGCGGCACCACGGTGCGGCGCAAACCGGAAGAGATCTACGACAACACGTTTGTCAACAACTTGGAAAAGAGTGGATTCATGAAAGAGATCTGGGGGAGTGAGAATTACAGACGCTAACCTTTACGATGAAGCCACCATGTTTTTCAGGCTATTCTTCCAGCTGTACCAACTCCATCAGTTCGTCTCTAGTTATTTCCTTCCTTAACAGTTCATCCGGCCGAATTACTAAATCAAAGATGTCACGTTTTTGCGCAAGCTTCTGCTCGATTTTTTCCTCCAAAGTCCCCTTAGCAGTAATCGTGAAGACGATAACTTCTCGTTCCTGACCGATTCGATGAACGCGGTCAATTGCCTGATCTTC
>VGTH01000038.1 GCA_016874755.1 Deltaproteobacteria bacterium
GTCATAGCAGAATATATAGCGAATCAGATTCATGATCGAGATGATGACTTCAAAGTAGACGGTTAAGGCCGTCTACAAACGCCCCTGAGGGCGGAGACTTTGAGCCGGCTCTTAGCCGGAACCAGGACTTTCAGTCCGTTATCCGATGCCACCGCCTTTTAGGCGGTGGTTGTTCACTTTTTAGGGCTACCGCGCATCAAAACAAAGGATTAACCGATGGCTCAATACGACTACGACCTTTTTACTATCGGCGCCGGCTCGGGCGGCGTGCGCGCCAGCCGCGTCTCGGCATCGTTCGGCGCTAAAGTTGCCGTTGCGGAGGAGCGCTATCTCGGCGGCACCTGCGTCAACGTTGGCTGCATTCCAAAGAAACTCCTTGTCTATGCTTCCCATTACGGCGAAGATTTCGATGATATGGCCGGCTACGGCTGGACCGTGCCAGAAAAAAAATTCGATTGGGCGAAGCTGATCGCCAACAAGAATAAGGAGATCAGCCGGCTAAACGGCATCTACAAAAAATTGCTCGGCGACGCTGGCGTAGAAATCCTTGAAGGCCACGCCACGATTGTCGACGACCATACGGTCTTGGTGGACAGCAAAAGAGTCACGGCTAGGTACATTCTTATCGCGGTCGGAAGCTGGCCAATGTTGCCACAGATTCCCGGTATCGAACATGCCATTAGCTCCAACGAAGCGTTTTACCTGAGCAAATTGCCGGAGCGCGTGATTGTTGTCGGCGGCGGCTACATCGGCGTCGAGTTCGCCGGAATATTTCACGGCTTGGGCGCACAGACGACTCAACTGTACCGCGGCGATCTGTTTCTACGCGGGTTCGACGACGATATCCGTAAGACCCTGGCTGAAGAAATGCCCAAGCGCGGCATCGATCTACGTTTCAAAGTGGACATCGCAAAGATTGAAAAGAGGGCTAACGGCCTGAAAGCAACTTTGACCGATGGAAACACTCTTGACGCCGAGCAGATCCTTTACGCCACCGGCCGCGTGCCGCTGACGAGCAAGTTGGGCGTGGAAAAAGCCGGGGTCTCTCTCAAGGCCAGCGGCGCGATCGCTGTCGATGACTATTCCAAATCCAACGTCGATAGCATCTATGCCATCGGCGACTGCACCGATCGCATGATGCTAACCCCGGTGGCGATCGCCGAGGGCATGGCGCTGGCTAACACGTTATTCAACAACAAACCGACCCAGCCGAGCTACATTAATGTTGCTACGGCGGTTTTCAGCACGCCCAACTGCGGCACGGTCGGTTTGACCGAAGGACAGGCACGCGAGCGAAAGCATAACGTCGATATCTACCGCACCAGCTTCCGGCCGCTGCGCCACACCCTCACCGGGCGCGACGAGCGGACCATGATGAAGCTTGTGGTCGACCACGACTCGGACAAAGTGCTGGGCTGTCACATGGTCGGCCCCGACGCCGGGGAAATCATCCAGGGGCTAGCCGTCGCCCTCAATTGCGGCGCCACCAAAGCCCAGTTCGACGCTACCGTCGGAATTCATCCCACCGCCGCGGAAGAGTTTGTCACCATGCGCACGAAGGTCGCTGGATAGGCAACAGGCATTGGGCAATAGGCAATGGTCAAAAACCGGTAGGCGAGAGTAGGTTGATAGCGCTGGCGCTGCTGTTGCTCGGTGCCCGATTTCGTTCGTCGATAAATCCGAGTCTTACGGTTGCCTGTTGCCTACAGCCTTATTGCCTGTTCCAATCGCTGGCATAACGGTTGCTCTATGGACTCGACCAGAAGGGTCGATGATCTAACTAAATAGAGGGGCCTTATGGACCGGCACACTTTCCGCGAACAGCTGCTCGAAGTCATGGAACGCAAGGACCACTGGGCCTGGCCGGCATTTACTGCCGGGCTCGTGGCCAAGGACCGGCTCCATTTTCATTTCGAGCAGGAGTACGCCACCTACGTGCGCGATTTTCCGGTCATGGTGGGCTGGGCCTACGTGCGCTGCCCAATTCCCGAGGTGCGCCAGACTCTGGCGGAAAACCTCTATGAAGAAGCCACGGGCCGACTGACTGCGGGGCGGCCGCATCCCGATTTGTTCTTGGAATATCCCCGCGGTTTGGGCATGGACTTGAACCGCTTTCGCTCGATAACGCTTTTGCCGGAAGCCAAGGCTTATCGGGATTTGCTCGACCAGGCGATCCAGCATTACGGCTGGGACGTGGCCGCGGCAATCGTGACGATTTTCGTTGAAGGAACCAAAGACGAGCGCCGCGCCCTCGATCCCGATGCCTCTCACGTTCCTGCGCCGTTGCAAGAGCACCCGCTCGTCAAACACTACGGCTTACCTGTCGAAAGTTTGGCGTTGACCAAGGCGCATCGCCAAGTGGAGGGCGGGCACCGGACTGCCGCCTGGCGGGCGATTCTCGATCACGTTACCCCGCTGCGGCGCGGTGCCGTGGTGCGGACAATGAACGATGTGCTGGAGCGTTGGCTTGCTTATAGGGACGCGGTGGCCGCCGTTTGCGGGGGAGAACGCGCTCATTGTAGCTGCGTGCGGATCGCCGGCTGATCAGCGGCGCGATAGTCGCGCCGCGTTCCGACCTCGAAACCTCCGGAAAGCGGCCGGAACGGCTTGAACTGTTTGAACGGCTGGAACAGCGTCTTTTTTAACCGATCGGTTCCCCCCGATAGCTTTTCGCAATAATTTGAATCGGGTTGAGCGGTCGCTTGCCGGTGCCTTGCTCGATCTGAATCGCTGCCAGGGGACAGTCAGAGCAGGTGGTTTTCGGCTGGCCTTCGGACATCTGTTGAAAAGCGCGATTGCCCCACTTCATCGAACTCTCGAAGTTTTCCTTTTTCATCGCCCAGGTGCCGTCGTGACCTGAGCATTCCTCCACCACTTTGACCTTCGTATCCGGGAGCAGAGAAAGTACCTCCCGAGTCTTGTAACCGACATTCTGCGCGCGCAAGTGACAGGGGATATGGTAGCTGATGTTGCCGGCACCGGTCTTAAAGTCTTTCTTTAGCTTCCCGACGCTCTCGAGCCGGACGAGGAAGTCCATCGGATCGGTGGTTTTGGCTGCTACGGTTTTGGCATCGGCGCTGCTGAGCAAGCGCGGATATTCCACCCGGATCATCTGCGAGCAGGTCGGATTGGTCGCAATGACAGTGCGGCCGTCCTGCACATGGCGGAGCAGGCTGGCGACATTTTGCTTCGCTGCTTCCTTCGCGCTCTCCATATCGCCGTTATGCCAATGGGGCATGCCGCAGCAGCGCTCGTAGGCGAATTCAACATCGACGTTGTTGTGGCCCAGCACTTCCAGTGTATCGATACCGATCTCCGGTTGATTGTAGTTCACGTAGCAGGTCGAGAAGAACGCCACTTTGCCCGCGGGTTCGCCCTTTACTTGAGGCTTTTTTGCGGCGAATTGCGCGGCTAGCGTCTTTGACGCAAAAGGCGGCAGCTTCTTGTCTTTGTGAATTCCAATGGTGCTTGCCATTAGTTGGCGGTTGAGCCCGTTCTCATTGGCCCAGTTGGCGATCGGCGCGGTCATGGTGCCGAGTTTGCCGACGAGGTCTGGGTTGCCGAGCAGTTTGTCGACCAGCGGCACGCCGTTCTTTTTCACTTCTTGCGCTTTGCCGCGCGCCATGAGCCGGGGAAAATCGATGGCCCATTCATGATCGCCCGGCGTATAGGGGCATTTGATGTAGCAGAGCTTGCATTGAAAACAGAGGTCGACGATTTGTTTGACGTCTTCGTTCTTGAGTTTCTTGGTGTTGACCTCGGCGTACTTGCCTTCGGTGCAGTAATCGTCGATGGCGTCAAATAGTTTGGGAAAGCTGCCGCAGAATTTCACACAGAGCCGGCAATCGGCGCACAAATTGAAAATCCGCTCGACTTCGCCGCGCAAATCCTTGGCGTCGTAATAACGTGGATCGATCGGATCGTAGGCTGGGTTATTGGCCATCTACCGCACCCCTTGCTTCTGTAGATTGATTCCACTGCGAGGCACCTCAATCTACCCCAAGGTTTCGAACTTGGCTATAGCTACTCGGAAATCGCCTTCCTTGTGCGCGTTAACGTCGGAGGGGATGGCCCGTCTAAGTCTGCAAGGAGGTTCCCATGAAGAAAGTAACCAAAATTGGAATTTTAGCGCTGAGCGTCTTGTCTTTGGTGGCCATTGGTCAACCCAACTCGGCGGATGCCGATTGGCGCAGCCGGCAGCGCGATCTCGATCGCCGCGCCGCTCGCTCGCACAACTCAATCTGGGCTGAAATCCAGCGCGACCGCGCAGAGCTGCACCGCGATTTGCAAGAGTATCAGCGGGACCGGCAGGATTTGCGGCGGCTCTACCGCCATGGCGCCAGCCAAGCCGAGATCGATAGGAAACGCGCCGAGCTGCGCCAGGGCAGGGCGGAGATCGAGCAGGGCAGGCGTGAAATCAGCGAGGGTTTCTGGTCATTGCGCCACGAGCGACCGTACGACCGCTATGACAACGACCGCCGCTACGGCAACCATGGTTGGTGGGGTCATGGCAATAACTCAGACCGCTGGGGCCGCGGCTACGACCGCTGGGATTACGGTCGCTGGGGCGAATAGCGATTTCATTGCTAATCTTACCCAGCTATCTTGATGAGCCGGGATCGTGAATCTCGATCCCGGCTTGTTTTGCCGCCCACGGTGGTGGTATCGACGGAGAGACTGCACTGGACCCCGCGCTTGAGCAGATCGCCGACGTAGGGCAGTCCGGAAGCTAGCCGCGAGGCGGTGAGCGGGGCGCAGCTCACGTGTGATTGGTTGCGGCGATTATCCCGCGCTCTTTTTCCGAAGTGCTGTAGAAGCCTCAGGCGGCGTGTGGCCGGCGCCGCGCGAAGCGAAGCCCATGGTGAGCATGCCGTCATTGGACGCGCCCATCGATTCCCGTTTGACCCTGGCAATGGCGTTGAAATCAGCGGTCTCTTTCGGTCTCTGCTGCAAGTTTCGGCTGTAGCCGTAGGAAGCGCGCGCGCATGCCGCAGTCGCGCAGCGCGCGCAGGTCGGCATCGGCGTATTTGCCATCGATGATGTTGTGCGACCAGTCGTGGATCGTCGGCGCCGATGAATTCCCTTCGGTCAAAAGTGTTTTCTTTGCTCATGGTATTCTCTGCGTGGGAACGATGAGGCCGAACAGTAGTCGAAGCGTGAAGCCGCCGTCAAGGGAAATCCCTGTTGCTTTATGCGGTTACCCTAGCTACAAAAGAAATCGACCTGGCAGCGTGCCAAAGCCTTCGGAGTCCTTCGACAGGCTCAGGACGAACGGACAGAATTCGAGCGAAATCGTTCATGGTGAGCTAGTCAAAGCATGATCCGCTTCCATTCAGCCGGCTGCTAGAATTTCTACTCGAAGTAAGGAGCGCCCCATGGCACAGAAGTACGCAAACAGTTTCGGCACCCGACAAACGCTGAAAGTCGGCGGCGAGAGCTACGACATTTTTCGCCTCGATGTTTTAGAGAAAGCCGGCTTCCCCAACGTTTCCAGGCTGCCCGTATCACTGAAAGTTTTGCTTGAGAATTTGCTGCGCCAAGAGGACAACCATCACGTTAACAAAGGCGATATCGAAGCGCTGGCCGAATGGAACCCGAAAGTAAAATCCGAAAAAGAAATCGCCTTCATGCCGGCGCGGGTGTTGATGCAGGATTTAACCGGCGTGCCCGCCGTGGTCGATCTCGCCGCCATGCGCGAGGCGATGAAGCGGCTCGGCGGCGATCCGAAAAAGATCAATCCACTGGCGCCGGTGGATCTAGTGATCGATCACTCCGTTCAAGTCGATTACTTCGGTTCGGCGGATGCGTTTCATAAGAACTCTGAAATCGAGTTTGAGCGCAACGTCGAGCGCTACGCATTTCTCCGCTGGGGGCAGATGGCCTTCGATAATTTTCGTTTGATTCCGCCGGACGTCGGCATCTGTCATCAAGTCAATCTTGAGTATCTGGCCCCGGTGGTTTTCCGTGCCCAGAAGGACGGCGCGCATTTCGCCTATCCCGATACAGTGGTTGGCACCGACTCGCACACGCCGATGATCAATGGCTTGGGTGTAGTCGGTTGGGGCGTGGGTGGCATCGAAGCGGAAGCGGCGCTGCTCGGCCAGCCGATTATCATGCTGATCCCCGAAGTGATTGGCTTCAAACTCTATGGCAAGCTGCCCGCTGGGGCGACGGCGACCGATCTAGTTCTGACTGTAGTGCAGATGCTCCGCAAAAAAGGTGTCGTGGAAAAGTTCGTCGAGTTCTATGGGTCCGGCCTGTCGAGCTTGAGCCTGGCCGATCGCGCGACCATCGGCAACATGGGGCCGGAGTACGGCGCCACGATTGGTTACTTCCCGATCGATGACGAGACGCTGCGCTACATGACGCTCACTGGGCGCGATCCCGATTTGATCAAGCTCGTCGAAACCTATGCCAAAGAGCAGGGCATGTTCCGCACCGATTCGTCGCCCGATCCAATGTTCAGCGATACTTTAGAATTGGATCTCGCCAGCGTGGTGCCGAGCATCTCAGGGCCGCGCCGGCCGCAGGACCGGATTCCCCTCACCGATAGCAAAAAATCTTTTGCTGACGCGCTGCCGTCCTTGATGAAAACCAAAGATGCCAGCAAGAAAGTTGCTGTGCAGTTAAACGGCGACAAGTTCGATCTTAAACATGGCTCGGTGGTCATCTCGGCGATCACCAGCTGCACCAATACTTCGAATCCGTCGGTGTTGATTGGCGCGGGCCTGTTGGCGAAGAAAGCCGGCGAAAAAGGCTTGACGAGAAAACCTTGGGTCAAGACAAGCCTAGCGCCAGGATCTCGCGTCGTGACTGAGTATTTGAAAGACAGCGGCTTGCTGCCGCACTTAGAAAAAATCGGTTTTCACGTCGTCGGTTACGGCTGCACGACTTGTATTGGCAACAGCGGCCCGCTGCCCGATCCGGTGGCCAATGGTATTCAAGAGGGCGATCTGGTCGCCGCTGCCGTCTTGTCAGGCAATAGAAACTTCGAAGGGCGCATCCACGCCAATGTGCGTGCCAACTATTTAGCTTCGCCGCCGCTGGTGGTCGCCTACGCGTTGGCCGGCAGCATGGACGTCGATCTCTACAACGATCCGCTCGGCAACGATACGGCCGGCAAGCCGGTCTATTTGAAAGACATCTGGCCGACGCCGGAAGAAGTAGACGCCGTCATGACCAAGTCGGTGCGCCAGGAGATGTTCAAAAAAGAATACAGCCAGGCCACCGAGGGTGACGCGCGCTGGAAGGGTATGCCGGTGCCGCAAGGCGAGCTGTTCAAGTGGGACATGCAGTCGACCTATGTGCGTGAAGCGCCGTATTTCGAAGGCATGGGCAAAACCCCGGCGCCGATTAAACCGATCGGCGGTGCGCGGGCCTTGGCGCTGCTCGGCGATTCCGTGACGACCGATCATATCTCACCGGCGGGCTCCATCGAAAAGAACGGCCCCGCAGCGCGCTATTTGACCGGCAACGACGTGCTGCCGAAGGACTACAATCAATACGGCGCGCGGCGCGGCAACCACGAAGTGATGATGCGCGGGACTTTTGCCAACATTCGTTTGAAAAACATGTTGGCTCCCGGCACCGAAGGCGGGGTGACGGTCCACCTGCCGGACAACAAGCAAATGTCGATCTACGATGCGGCGATGCAGTATCAAAAAGAAGGCACGTTTTTAATCGTCATCGCCGGCAAAGAGTACGGCTCCGGCTCGTCGCGCGACTGGGCCGCCAAAGGGCCGCGGCTCCTGGGCATCAAGGCGGCTATTGCCGAGAGCTACGAGCGCATTCATCGCAGTAACCTGATCGGCATGGGCATCGTGCCGTTGGTGTTCAAGCCGGGGGAGAACTTACAGACTCATGGCCTTACCGGCTTTGAGAAGTTCGATATCCCCGGCATCGGCCCCGATTTGAAACTGCGCCAGGAGCTGACGGTGAAAGCGACGGCCGACGATGGCAAGAGCACCGAGTTTAAAGTTATCTGCCGTATCGATACACCGGCAGAGCTGGATTACTACCGGCACGGCGGCATTCTGGAGTACGTATTGCGGCAGCTACTTGCATAAGTATGAATTATGAAAGCGGAATTATGAATTGACCGAATGCCGGTTTCCGCTTTCATAATTCTGAATTCATAATTCCATTGATCACTCGACGACAAGCGCTAGCGACCCTCGGCAAATCGTCGCTGGCGCTTTTGTTTTTAGGCCAACAATCCTGGGCCGCCGAAAGGACCACCATGGACACGCCCGGTTTCATCGGAAAGTTTACGGCTAACAATCCTGGTTTGATGACGCTCCAGGGGACCAATCAGTACGTCGTCGGCAAAGAGAGCGGCCTGGTAATTGACGTGGCGCTCAGCGCCGACTCGAACATGGACGGCATCATCGAGCAAGCCGAAGCCATGGGCATCAAGAAGATCGAAAAGATTCTGCTGACACACATTCACAGCGACCACTGCGGCGGCGCGCTGGCGCTGCGCAAACGCTGCGGCGCGAAATTGGGCATTCACCGCTCGCGCAAAGGCTACCTTGGTGGTGAAGATTTTGTTTACGACGACAACGATGTGCTGACCTTCGGCGGCGGCGAACTTAAAGTGCTGCACACGCCGGGCCACGAGTCGGGGCATTGCTGCTTTTACGAAAACAGCGACAAAGTTCTTTTCAGCGGCGATAATATTCTCGGCTATGGGACGGCCGTCATTCATCCGCCCGACGGCAACATGAGTGATTACATGAAAACGCTGGAGCGTTTGCTCGGTTTTGAAATGACGTTAATTCTTCCCGGCCATGGCCCTTTGGTTGGCAAGCCAGAAGCCAAAGTGCGCGAATATATCAAGCACCGCTTAGAGCGTGAGCAGCAGGTCATCAACGCCATGCGCAGCGGCCGCAACACCATCGGCGATATCACCGAAGCGATTTATGTCGACATCTCGGCGGCACTCAAACGCGTCGCCGAGTTCTCCGTGCAGGCGCACTTGGAAAAGTTGGTGCGCGAAGGCCGGGTGAAAGTAGAAGCGGCGCGGTATTTGCTGTTGAGCGATAATTAGCCAAGTCATCCGTGACTGATGCGCCAAATCGGTCCTTGTCATTCTGCTGGTTACTGAAGAATTGCTGAAAACTTTGCACGCTCTCGATCGGGCTGAAGAGTTCCACGTGTTGCAGGTGTTGGTTTCTGACTTGGCTCGGGAGAAAATGGGTTTGTTTAGGGCTGACACTGAATATTCTGTCGGGTCCCCCTATGATGCGCAGGATGCGGCAGGGACAATGCTTAAGCTGCTGACAAATGATGCGCAATCCTGAGCGTTATCCTTTCGTTTCGGCCCAGAGCAACCTGGGTGAAGCCGCGCTTCAGCCATTTCTTCCACTCACGTTAAACAGCAGAGACAAATCCCTCACCTCAACGCCCGTTACTTCTCCATAATCACAACCGGGAAGCCTGCCTGGGCTACTTGCTTGGCTTTTTCTTCGGCGGCGCCTCTGTCGGTGAAGGTTCCCAGGCGCACGCGGTAGTAGGTGGTTGCCTTGGTTTGGATTGGAACGACGTAGACCTCGCCGTGGGATTTGGCGCGGTCGCGCAACTCGTGGGCGTTTTGTAGTTGGCTGAAGGAGCCCAACTGTAAAGTGTAGTCGAGGGTGGCTCGGATGGTGCTCACCGGAATGGGGCCGTCGAGGACTTCGATGCGCACTGGAATGGTCCCGGGACCGACGGCGCCGAGGGACTGCGCGGAGGCGTAGGAGAGGTCGAGGATTCTTCCTTTGGCGAATGGGCCGCGGTCGGTGACCGGCATTTCCAGCGACCGGTTGTTATCTAAGTTGGTTACCATGATCTTGGTGCCTAGCGGCAGCGTTTGGTGCGCGGCGGTGATTTCGTTTTGGTCGTAGATGTTCCCCATGGCCGTCGGCTTGCCGTGAAAACCCGGGCCGTACCAGGAAGCGATGCCTGTCTGAGTTGCACGACTGGTGGGGGGCGTCGGTGCCGCTACCGGTGGGACCGATGGTGCAGGTGATGCCGGCGCGGGTACGCGCGATTGCGGCACCGAACAAGCCGCTAACGTTAACGTGAAGGCACCGAACAAAAAAACTCGCAAAGACATCGATCCGATGAGGGGAAAGCTTTTGGTTTTCAACATCGCCCGATGTTACAGAAATCGCTCACAAGTTCAATATAATGGCATTATATTTTAGAACTGCGCTTTGCACCGTTTACGCCCCCGCTGGTTTATGGTAGCTTCAAACTCAAATTAAGCGGGGAGTAACAGTTATGTCAGGTCACTCTAAGTGGAGTACGATCAAGCACAAGAAGGCCGCCAAGGATGCCAAGCGCGGTAAGATTTTCACCAAGCTGATCAAGGAAATTACCGTCGCGGCGCGCATGGGCGGCGGCGATATCAACGCCAACCCGCGCCTGCGCACGGCGGTGACTACCGCGCGCGCGGCCAGCATGCCGAGCGATAACATCGAGCGGGCGATCAAGAAGGGCACGGGCGAGCTTGAGGGTGTGAGCTACGAAGAGATTCAGTATGAAGGCTACGGCCCGGGCGGCACCGCGATCATCGCCCAGGTGTTGACCGACAATAAGAATCGCACGGTGTCGGAGATCCGCCGGTTGTTTTCCAAACATGGCGGCAACATGGGGGAGACCGGCTCGGTTTCTTGGATGTTCGACAAAAAAGGTTTGATCACAGTCGAGAAATCGCAAATCGATGAAGACCGGTTAATGACCATTGTGCTCGACGCCGGCGCCGAAGACGTCCGCGATGAAGAAGATGTGTTTGAAGTGATCACGCTGCCGGAGGACTTCAACACCGTCAAAGAGAAACTCGATCAAGAAAAAATCGCCGTCGCCAGCGCCCAGGTAACCTTAGTCCCCAAAAATACCGTCGACGTGGATGCAAAAAACGTCGAGCAGATTTTGAAGCTGACAGAGGAGCTGGAGGATCACGACGACGTGCAGAACGTCTCCTCCAACTTCAACATTCCTACCGAGTTATTAGAAAAAGCGAGCTGAAACACTTGCCGGCGAAACGACTCGCAGCAAATACTCCGAGCGAGCGCATCCTGGGCATCGATCCGGGGTCGCTCACCACTGGCTGGGGTGTGGTCGACGTGAGCGGCAACCAGTTGAGCCATGTCGCCCATGGCACGATTGCGACCGCGGCGGTGCAGAATCAAGCCCAGCGGTTGGGGCGAATCTTCCATGGCATTCAAGACGTCATGCGGCGCTACTCGCCGAACGTGATGAGTCTGGAAAAAGTTTTCTTTGCGCGCAACGCGCAAAGCGCACTCAAGCTTGGCCAGGCGCGCGGCGTCGCGCTACTAGCGGCGGCCGAAAGAGCGATCGCGGTCAGCGAGTATTCGGCCAACGAAATCAAAATCGCCGTGGTCGGCTACGGCCATGCGACCAAACCGCAGATGCAGAAGATGGTGACGGCGCTCTTGTGCTTGAATGGCGAGCTGCGCGCCGACGCCGCCGATGCCGTCGCCGCGGCGATCTGCCACGCGCACCGGCAGGCTTTCCAATCGCGCTTGGCGCAAGCCGCCGGCGGTCGAGTGAAAGTGGTCCGTTGGCGCGACTATCGGCCGGCGGCGCAAAAATAGCGATGTCGCGTTATCCCGTCAGAGTCCTTCGACAGGCTCAGGCCGAACGGAAGTTGGACTCGTTTCTCGAATCCGTTCATGCTGCGCTTGTCGAAGCATTCTTGAATTTCGGCACTAACGAGACTCCTCAGTAGGTCGCTATCCTGTGATCGCCCAAATACGCGGCACCCTAGCAGCCAAGATGCCCGGCGAGGTCGTCATCGACGTTGCCGGCGTTGGCTATCAAGTCTTCATCCCGCTCAACGTCTTCTACCGTTTGCCGGAGGTCGGCTCGTCGCTGTATTTGCAGATTCACACGCATGTGCGCGAAGATGCCATTCAACTATTCGGCTTTCACGACTGGCAAGAAAAGCAAGTGTTTCTCTTGCTCAACGGCGTCGGCGGCATCGGGCCCAAGCTCGCGCTGAATATTCTCTCGGGCATTCCGGCGCAAGATCTGGCGCGGGCACTGCGCGATGGCGATCAGCTGCGGCTGGTTGCGATTCCAGGCGTCGGCAAGAAACTTGCCGAGCGGATGATCGTCGAGCTGAAAGACAAGTTCGTGAACTTTTTGGCACAGGCCTCGGCGACCCACACGGACGATGCCGGTTCGGAGCTGTTTATTGACGCGGTTTCGGCGCTGGTCAATTTGGGCTATCGTAAGGTCGACGCAGAAAAGAACGTTCGTGAGGTGTTAAAGAACGGTTCTGCTGCGTTGGCAGACGTGCTCAAAGAATCGTTGCGCAACATGAGTCTGTAAACCGGCCATGACAACAACACGCAACACGATGGTCGACGGTAGCCGGAGCGACGAAGAGTTCAGCTTCGATGTCAGCCTGCGGCCGCGCGGTTTCGACGAGTACATCGGCCAGGACAGCGTCAAGGAAAATCTCAAGGTCGCCATCGCCGCGGCGCGGGCGCGCAGCGATGTCTTGGACCATGTGCTGTTTCACGGCCCGCCCGGTTTGGGCAAGACCTCGCTGGCTTACATCATCGCGCGCGAGATGGGCGTCAATATCAAAGCGACCTCGGGGCCGGTGGTCGAGCGGCCGGGCGATTTGGCGGCGCTGCTGACCAACCTCGACGATGGCGACATTCTTTTCATTGATGAAATTCATCGCATGAATCCGGTCATCGAAGAGGTGCTTTATCCGGCGATGGAAGATTGCCAGATCGACATCATGATCGGCCAGGGGCCGGCGGCGCGCTCGATTAAGCTGGAGCTGAAACGCTTTACGTTGGTCGGCGCGACCACGCGCTCGGGCTTGCTGACCTCGCCGCTGCGCGATCGCTTTGGCCATATTTTTCGTTTGGACTTCTATGACGAAGCGGCGCTGTCGCGGATTCTCAAACGCTCGGCGTCGATCCTCGGCGTCAAAGGCGACGATGATGGCATCCGCGAAATCGCGCTGCGCTCGCGCGGCACGCCGCGCATCGCCAATCGGCTGTTGCGCCGGGTGCGCGACTACGTCCAAGTCAAAGGCGACGGCGCGATTACGAAAAGCTTGACCGAAGCGGCGCTAAAAATGCTCGAAGTGGATCGCCTCGGCCTGGACAAGATGGATACGCTACTGCTACTCACCGTCATCGACAAGTTTGCCGGCGGCCCAGTGGGCGTCGATACGTTGGCGGCTGCCATCGGCGAGGAGAAGGACACCATCGAAGATGTCTATGAACCGTTCTTGATCCAAGCCGGCTTTTTGCAGCGCACGCCGCGCGGGCGTGTGGCGACGGCGCTCGCCTTCGATCACTTCGGCCGCAAGCAGGCTGTGGCCGCGCCGAAAAACAATCAAGGAAGCCTGTTCTAGCGAGATACCTATGGGCGGTATCGGTCGCACTCTGATCGTTGTGGGTCTGGCTCTGGTGGCTGTCGGCGTGTTGGTTTCTTTGGCGGGCAAGTTCCCCTGGCTCGGCAATCTCCCGGGCGATATCAAGATCGAGCGCGACGGCTTTAATTTCTATTTCCCGTTGACCACTTGCATTGTCATCAGCGTCCTAGTTTCGCTTGTCCTTTATTTCCTGCGACGATAGAGTTTTTTTGACCCATGAACGCCCCTGCGACCAGCCTGCCGATTGAAGAGACTCTGCGGCTCGAAGACCTCAAGCGCCGCCGGCGCGAGGGCATTGTCATCGCCGTGACCGTGGTGATGATTCTGGTGTTTGCTTTCATCGAAGTGCAGCCTCCGGATGCGGCCACAGAGAGCTCGCTGCTCAGCAACATCAGCTTTTTTCTCTTGATCAATCTCAATATCATCCTGTTCGGCTTGCTGGCCTTTCTGGTGGTGCGCAATTTGGTCAAAGTATTTTGGGAAAGCAAGCGTGGTGCGCGCCGGTCCCGGCTGCAGTGGCAATTGGTCCTGGCGATGGTGGGCTTGTCCTTGGGTTCCAACCTGCTTTTGTTTTTCGTTGCCGGAGGATTTGTCACGCGCGCCTTCGATCGGTGGTTCGATCCGCAGATCGGCGCCGCGGTTAAAGGCGCGGCGGGAATTCAAGAAACCTACTACCAAAGCGCGGCGGACAACGCCATCGGTTTCGCCAAGCAGCTGGGCCAGCAGATTTCACAACAACGCTTGGTGGATGCGGGGCGGAGCGATGGCTTGAGAAGCTACGTGCAGGCCAAGCAGCGCGAATACCGTTTGGGGGCGCTCCAGGTGATTTCCCCTGAAAGGCAAATCCTCGCCGTATCGGTCGACCCGGAAGCCTACAAGGTGGCGCCCATCGAAGCCAACGGTGAGTTTCTCAAGCAAGCGCTGCGCGGCCAGGAGTCGGTGACGACCCAAGAATTCGGTGAAGGCGAAGTGATTCGCGCGGCCGCGCCGCTGCGCAATTCCCAAGAGCAAATCGCCGGCGCGCTGGTGGTCGACTACTACGTCGACAAGAGTCTAAGGAAGCAATCCAAGCTGATCTCGGAATCCTACGGACAATTCAAACGGCAGGAGGTGATGGAGGGGCCCCTCAAGTACACCTACGTTGGCACACTCTTGCTGGTGACGCTGGTGGTGATTTTGGTGGCGCTCTGGTTTGGGCTCTACTTGGCGCGCGGCATTACCGTGCCGATACAGAAACTTGCCGATGGCACGCATCAAGTGGCCCAGGGCAACTTAGATTATAAGATCGAAGCCGCCGGCGATGACGAAGTCGGCGTGTTGGTCAATTCGTTTAACTCGATGACCGCCGATTTGAAGCGCAGTAGGATTGAAATTGAGCGCCATGGCAAACTGGTCGAGATGCTGCTTGCCAATATTGCCGCGGGGGTTGTCTCGATCGATCCTTCGGGGACGATCACGACGTGGAACAAAGCCGCGGCGAAAATGCTGAATATAAGCGCCGCCGGCGCGCTCGGGAAAAAATATCAAGAAGTGTTTCAAGCGGAATTTCTCGCGGCCATGCGTGAGCTGGTCGACAACGCCCAAGGGCAGGAGACGCTGGACCGGCAGATCCAGCTGCCGCAGGCGGACCCGCCGGTGACTTTGGTCGTTATCGCAGCGGCGCTGTGCGATGAGGATGGCAAGCCTCTCGGTGTGCTGCTGTTTCTCGAGGACATCACCCAGATTCAGAAAGTGCAGCGCATGGAAGCCTGGCGCGAGGTTGCGCAGCGTTTGGCCCATGAAATCAAGAATCCGCTGACCCCGATTCAATTATCGGCGGAGCGCCTGCGCAAACGCTACGCGCCGTTGTTGCAGGGCGATGGCGCGATCCTTGACAAGTGCACGTCGACCATCATCGCCCAGGTAGAAGAACTGAAAAACCTGGTCAATTCCTTCTCGCAGTTCAACCGTCTGCCGACGGCGCAAATTAGCGCCAACGACTTGAACGAAATCGTCCGCGATGCGCTCTTCTTGTATCAGGAGGGGCATGATGAGATCGATTTTCAGTTCAACTCAGGGACGCTGCCGGATGTCAATCTCGATCGCGTGCAAATGAAACGGGCCTTGGTCAATCTCTTGGATAATGCGGTGGCTGCCGTGCAATCCGAGAACCACAGTGACGGGCAGATTATTTTGACCTCGCAGCACGACGCTGCCCAAGGCTGTGTGCGCCTCACCATTGCTGATAACGGCGCGGGGTTGCCCGCCCATGTCCGGGCGCAGATGTTCGAGCCCTACTTTTCGACCAAGAAGAACGGTACTGGTCTGGGTTTGTCGATCGTAAATGCTATAGTGGACGATCATCATGGACGCATTCGCGTTGTGGCCAATGAGCCCAGAGGGACCAAGTTCGTGATCGAGCTGCCGGCTGCGCAAGTGCAAGAAGCGCAGCGAGCGCGGACAGTTCTTAACAGTTGAGGGAGGCGCGGGTGAGCGTAGCGGTTGCCGAAAAGACTATACTTGTCGTCGACGACGAACCGGCGGTCCGGGAGTCGGTGCGCGAAGTCTTAAGTGATGAAGGCTATCGCGTCTTGGACACTGGCGATTGCGGCGCGGTTTTGCAGATGATCGACCGCGACAAGCCAGGGCTGGTCTTGCTCGATATCTGGATGGCGCAGACCGACGGCATCGAGTTGCTGAAAGAGATCAAACACAAGAAACCGCAGCTCAACGTGGTTATGATCTCCGGCCACGGTAATATTCATACGGCGGTGACGGCGACCAAGCACGGCGCGTTTGATTTTATCGAGAAGCCGCTGTCCATCGATGGGCTACTGTTAACCGTGCGGCGCGCGCTGGGTGAGCTCCCCAGCGATGACGTAGGCGAGCTCGCGCAAAGCCAGACCAAAACCAAAAAACGCAGCAAAGCGAGCGAAGCGCGCGCCACCGCCGTGCTCAAGCAGAAGACGCTCAGGAAGAGCGTGGTGACTTCCGGACAGGGGCTCCACTCGGGAGTAAAAACCGGCCTTGTGCTGCATCCGCTGCCGGCCAACAGCGGGATTGTTTTTACCGGCTTGTCGGCGGATGAAACCGTGCGCGCGCACCTGGATAACGTCGTCTCCACCGGTTTTGCCACCTCGCTGCGCAACGGCGGTTTTTCGGTGGCGACGGTGGAGCATTTTCTCGCCGCGCTGCACGGCCATGGCATTACGAATCTGCTGGTGAAAGTACAAAGTGAGGTGCCGATCTTGGACGGCTCCGCCATCGAGTTTTGCCGCCTGATCGAAGAGGCCGGTGTCGAAGAACAAGACGAAGAGTGCGGCGAAATCAAAATCGACCGGCGCTATGCTGTCGAGACCCAGGGCGGCGAAGCGATCGCCATCGAACCGGCGGAAGATTTTTCAGTGCGCTACGTCTTGAAGTATCCGAAACCGGTGGGGCAGCAAGAGTATCTCTACCGGCACCGCGGCGCGGCCTCATTCAAAAAAGAGATCGCTCCGGCGCGCACCTTTGGCTTTCTTAAGGACATCGCCATGCTGCAGACCATGGGGCTCGCCAACGGCGGACGCTTGAGCAATTTTATTTTGATCGACGACGAAAAGATCGTCAACACGCAGTTGCGTTTCCCCGATGAGCTGGCGCGCCACAAGATTCTCGATATCCTCGGAGATTTCTTTCTACTTGGCAGACCCATTCGCGGCGCGATCACGGCGCGCATGACGGGCCACTCGGACAACATCGCGCTCCTGCGCGAAATCAGAAAAACCTTAGCTTCTTAGTGGCACGCGGTCATGGCACAGGCAGAAAACTTCACCAAGCTTTTCACTATCAACGAAGCCAACGCTTTGCTGCCCATAGTGCGGCCGATTGTTGAAAAAATTCTGGAAAATATTCGGCGCCTGCGCAGCGCCAGTGAAACCGTCATTCGCACCGAGCGGCTTGATCCCGAAGCGCCCAATCTGCTCGATCGTTTGCAGGAAAACGGCGACATCGCGCGGCTCATCGCTCAAGTGAAAGAATGGGTCAATGAGATTCAGAGCCACGGCTGCATTTGTAAAGGCGCTGAGCAAGGTTTGATCGATTTTCCCTGCATGCTGGGTAACGAAGTGGTTTTTCTTTGCTGGCAGATCGGTGAGCCGAGCGTGAATTTCTGGCATCGTATCGAAGACGGGTTCGCCGGACGCAAGCCTTTTCTCGAGCCAGAAGAGTCAGATCCCGACAACAAGCCTTCGTTGCATTAAACCGCGAGCTGCGGGACCCCCCATGAAGCGGAGTGACTTGGACCCATCCGCGTTGCTGTCGCAAGAGATTAAAGAACGCGCGCAGCAGTTAGGGTTTGAGCTGGCAGGCATTTCGGCTGCGCGGCCGCCGTTGCACGAGCAGTCTTTCGCCCAATGGCTGCGTGAAGGCTTTGCCGGTGAGCTGGGCTACATGACGCGCACTGAGCAACTCCGGCGCGAGCCCAAGGAATTGGCGCCCTGGGCGGCTTCGATTGTTTCCGTGGGCATGAACTATTACACCTCGGGGTTGCGGCCAGAGCTTTCTAGCGAGCCAGAAGGGTGGATTTCGCGCTACGCCTGGGGCGATGACTACCACGATGTGATGAAAGCCAAGCTCGACGCGTTGCTCGAAGAGATTCGTGGACTTCATGGCGGCCCGGTGCAAGGGCGATCCTTTGTCGATTCGGCACCGGTGCTGGAGCGCGATTTTGCCGGCATCGCCGGCCTTGGCTGGATCGGCAAGAACACCCAGCTAATTTCGCCCAAGAAAGGCAGCTGGTTTTTTTTAGGTGAGTTATTTCTCGATCTGCCGTTGGCCTATGACCGGCCGATCCGCGACCGCTGCGGACACTGCGAGCTCTGTCTGAAAGCGTGTCCGACGCAGGCCTTCGTCGGTCCCTACGTGCTCGACGCGCGGCGCTGTATTTCCTACCTGACGATTGAGCTAAAAGGTGCCATGCCGCGCCATCTGCGGCCGCTGGTGGGCAATCATATTTTCGGGTGCGACATCTGCCAGGAGGTTTGCCCTTACAACGTCAAGGCGCAAGCGACTTTGGAGAATGCTTTTCTGCCGCGCGCCGGACTTCATGCGCCGGACTTGATCGCGCTGCTGTCGATCACCGACGACGAGTTTCGCCGCCGTTTTCGCGGCAGCCCGATCCTGCGTGCCAAACGCCGCGGCTTGTTGCGCAATGTCGCAGTGGCGCTCGGCAATGTCGGCAACCCCGAGACTGTGCCGGCATTGGCCCTGGCGCTTGGCGATCACGAGCCGTTGGTGCGCAGTCACGTCGCCTGGGCGTTGGGGCGGGTTGCGACGCAAGCGGCCCGGCGGGCACTCGACGAGCGCTTAGGGATAGAGGACGACGGCGCCGTGCGGGAAGAAATTCGCTGGGCCTTGGATGAAATAGCGCAGCGGTAGGGTCGCGCAGCCGTCAGGCGATGAAGCTCAGCACTCCACCGAAGAATACTTGTACCTATCGGGTCATCTATGGTGACACCGATCAGATGGGTGTGGTGTACTACGCCAATTATTTGCGCTGGTTCGAGCGTGGGCGCTCGGAGTTCCTGCGTGAGATCGGCGTTTCATACTCGACAATCGAGGCAGAGGGGCTGCATTTCCCGGTAACCGAAGTGCAGTGTCGCTATTCACAATCGGCGCGCTATGACGACGTGGTTGCGATCGAGACGACGTTGACAGAGATGGGCCGCGCGTCGCTCGTGTTTAACTATCGGATCACGCGCGAAGCGGACAGAGCTCTTTTGGCGACCGGTTCGACCCAGCATGCCTGCATCGATAACGCGGGGCGGATTGCGCGTATCCCGAAGGTTCTCCAGGAAGCATTGAATCGGCACGATCGTTGAGGAGCCCCTATGAACCATTGGCATTTGTCGAGAGGTATTCTTGGTCTTACCCTGCTCATGCTCGGGGCAGGCGGGGCCCAGGCGAATCTTTACTTGGCCAAGCCGGGAGAGCCTGCGGCGTAAGTGCGGATCGGCACCTGCGCCGTCACCGGTGGTTTCATGCATCTCTACGCTGCTTTGGAAAACCGTTTGTTCGATAAGCATGGCCTCGATGCCGAAGATGTGGTAGTCCGCGGCGGCAGCGTGGCGCTGGCGGCCGATGAAATCAACTTTCTGTTTTGTAACACCGACGCCAATATCGGCCGGAACTTTTTTTGGGGAACAATTGGCGAGGCGGCGATTGAACCCCTAACCGTTTGGTGTTAAGCGAAATACTCAATCCAGCAGGGAAGGAAATTTCGTGAGCGCGGAAAGCGCAGCCAAAACAATCGTCAGCGGGTTGAAAGGCGCAGGCATCAGTCTGATTGCCACGTTGCCCGATATCAATCTGTCCCAGCTGCTGCACGAAGTGGAGGAAGACCGCGACGTTATTCACGTGCCGCTGTGCCGCGAGGAAGAGGGCATTGGCATCTGCGCCGGCGCTTATCTGGTCGGTAAGAAGTGTGCGGCGATCATGCAAAACGGCGGGTTTTTCAATAGCAATAACGCGATTGTCAGTACGCTCTTGCAATATCAGATTCCGCTGTTGCTGTTGATTTACTACGCCGGCGACATCGGCGACCGCACCTTTGCCACCAGCGGCAGCATGACCGAGCCCGTGCTTCAGGCTTTGGGTATCCGCTACTACATCATGCGCGATCCGGACGACGCGCCGGAGCTGATCAAACGGGCACAGATTCTGACGGAAGACGCCAAGCGTCCGGTGGCGTTGTTGTTGACCAAGGAAGTTTTGGGGCGGCGCTCGGTTCTGAAGTCGCTATAGCAGGAACATTTGTGAAACGGTTTGATTGTCTCAAAGCAGTCGCTGCAGAGGCGCAAGACGCCTTAGTCGTTAGCTCGGCAGGCGCGATGACACTGGAGTGGAACGCGCTGCACCCCAGCGACGGCAATTTTCGCGTGCGCACCCTTGGGCTGTGTTCGTCGATTGCCCTGGGCATGGCGTTAGGGCTTCCGCATCGCAAAGTGATCGCCCTCGACGGCGACGGTTCGTTGTTGATGAATCTCTGTTCGCTGCCAACCGTCGCGCGCATGAAGCCAAAGAATCTCGTTCATATCGTCTTCGACAACGAGGTCTATGAAGCTTCAGGCAGTAAAAAGACCGCCACCGGCTGCGGCACCGACTTGGTCGGCATCGCCCGCGCCGCTGGCATTGAAAATTCTTTTTGGGCTGAATCGGTCGATTCATTCGCCAAGCTGGTTAGGGACGCGGTGGCGGGCAATGCCGGCACGTTTATCGGCGCCAAGGTGACCGCCGAAAGAGTCGATGTGGCGCCGTTTCCCCTCGACGAAGTCGAAAACAAATATCGCTTCATTCGCCACGTCGAAAAGACCGAGAATATAAAAGTCTTTTCCACCGCCTTGCCGGCGAGCTACGTCTGATTAGTCCATGAAGATCGACATCGAGTTTAACTCCGGCGCGCAGCTTCCGATGGATGCCATTCCCGAGCTGGCGCGTTTGGCCGAGCAGCATGGCTTTGGCTGCGCCTGGGGCGGTGAGGCGAATAATAAAGACCCGACGGTGATGTTGAGCGCGGTGGCGGCGGTGACGAGCCGCATGAAAATCGGCTCAGCGGTCTATCACATTCTCGGCCGCACGCCGGCGACGTTGGCCCTGCAAGCGGTCGGTCTCGACGAGCTTTCGCGCGGGCGCTTCTTGCTCGGCGTCGGCTCTTCCAATCCAACGATTGCGCGTTGGCATGGGCTGACCATGGATCATCCGCTCGGGCGCATTCAGGAGTACTTGGAAATCGTCCGGCGCGCTATGCGCGGCGAGAAGCTCGATTTTGACGGCCAATACTTCTCGTCCCATGCGTTCAAGATGGCTTTCAAGCCGAGCAAAAATCCCATACCCGTCTACCTCGCTGCGTTCGGTCCGCAAATGACCAAGCTTGCCGGTCGTATCACTGACGGCGTGTTGATCAACATGGCCAATCCTGCCGAGATTCGTCGCATCGCCGATGCGGTGCGCGAGGGCGGCAAAGAGGTGGGCAAGGACCCGGCGCAGATGGAGATCATCTGCAAGATTCGCTGCTCGATTGCGCCAACCTATGCGGCGGCGCGCGACGCGTTGAGCCATGCGTTGACCTATTACGCGCTGGCGGATTATTATCGCGATCTTTTGGGGCGCATGGGTTTCCAAGCCGAAGTGGAAGCGATGCGCGCGGCATGGAAGAGCGGTGGTTTTCATGAAGCGCGCAAGCTGATTACGGACAAACTCTTCAACAGTTTGCCGATGGCGGCGGCGACTTCTGCCGAGGAAGTTGTGGCACAGATCAAGCCCTATCAAGAAGCGGGAGCGACGCGGGTGATTCTGCCGTACGTGGCGGCATCCGATGACATAGTTGGTGAGCTTAAGAATTTTATCGAGTACTGGAGTCCGGCAACCACTGGTCTCAACGGATAGCAGGAGTAAAAGCAGCAATGCCTTTCGAGTTGATCAATCCCAATGGCCTGGAGAAGCCGGTCGGTTACGCCCACGTCGCCAAGATCACCGGCGGCACGGTGGTCCATATTGCCGGCCAGGCGCCCTTCGACGAAAACGGCCAGGTGGTCGGAAAGGGCGATTTTGTTGCGCAATTCGACCGCGTGATGCGCAACTTGAAAACCGCCATCGAAGCGGTGGGCGGGCGGCCCAATCAATACGCAGTTTTGACGATTTACGTTACGCAGCTAGAAGCCTATTGGAACAATACCAAACCGCTCGGCAGCTCCTATCGCGCGGTCTTTGGCAAGTTCTTTCCCGCCATAACTCTCGTCGAAGTGAAGCGGCTGTACAATCCTGATTGCATGATTGAGATTTCCGGTATCGCCGTGATCGACTGATTGTGGGAATTTCCCTGCGCAGGTTGTCAGTTTTTTGAGCGCAGGTGCCAAAGGATCAGCAGAGCTACCGGCTGGGGGAATATTGGAACCCCCCAATATACCGCGATTTTGCCCTTTCAAGCTGTTGGCATGTTGCTTGCTGTTATGTTTCTGCAGCAGGTTATTCACTAAGCACGGCGAAAACTTATGCGGCAGACTCCAGCAATCGACACTGATTTGAATCACGATCAAGACTTCCTTGAGTCGGTCTCCGAGGAAGAGATCATCTATCTTTGGCGCTCCATTAAGGGTCATGGGCTGTCTGAGGACGAGGCTTGGCAAGCGATTGTCACCGGCATCGCATTGGATATGGCCTTTGCTAAGCCGCGCGCCGCTCGAGAAATCGAGCATTAATTCCCCCGTTTACTGTTTCCCACCTCCAATCGCGGCAGATCGTTCGTTGACTGCCTCGGCGAAATTTGGTTTTATATTCATTAAAGTCATAAAAGGGGAGCGTGCAATGTCGCGTATTACCGTGGAAGATTGCTTAAAGAACGTGAACAACCGTTTTGAGCTCGTGATGCTGGCATCGAAGCGCGCGCGCCAGCTCTTCAAGGGCGCCAAGCCGCTGATCGAATCCGACAACCGTGAAGTTGTCGTGGCGCTGCGCGAGATCGCTGACGGGAAAGTGCGCAAGGTTGCCAATTCGTTATAGGTTGTTCCACCCAATTTTTTGCCGCCGAAATTTCGATAGGCGGTCATTCTCTCAATTTTTGGTCCTAAACGGTTGTTGCGTCCTTCGCAATCCTTCTTTCTTTGGCAAACTTGGGTTAGGCAGGGCTAATGGCCGAAGAAGATAAAGACCTCCAGGAAGACATCTCCGCCCTCACGGCAGAGCTTTCCAAAGATCTTGTCAACGATGAGGAGCCGCAAGAGGGCGCCAAAGCGCTGGTTCCCTATGATCCGCTGCAGCGCTACCTCGCGGAGATTCGCCGATTTCCGCTTTTGAGCCGAGAGGAAGAACACAAACTCGCCGTGCAGTACAAAGAATACGGCGATCTGGAAGCGGCTTACAAATTGGTCACCGGCAACCTGCGCTTGGTGGTGATGATCGCGCGGGAATATCAGAAGGCGCTGAAAAATCTTTTGGACCTCATTCAAGAAGGCAATATGGGGTTGATGGAGGCGGTGAAGAACTTCGACCCCTATCGCGGCGTGCGCTTCCCGTCCTATGCGGTCTGGTGGATTCGCGCCTACATGATTCGTTACATAATGAGTGATTGGCGCATGGTGAAGATTGGCACCACCCAGGCGCAGCGCAAGCTGTTTTTTAATTTGCAAAAAGAAAAAGAAAAGCTCGAAGCCGAAGGCATCACCCCTGGCCCAAAGCTGCTCGCGCAACGCTTGAACGTCAAGGAAGACGAAGTCGTCGAGATGGAACAGCGGCTGGCGAGCCGGGACTTATCGGTCGACGTGCCGATTGGCAACGACGATGAAGCGACGCTGCTGCATTTTTTGCCTGACGACAAACAGACCCCCGAGGAGCAGTTTGCGGAAACGCAGTACCAGCAGCTGTTACGTGAAAAGATGGAGACTTTCGCGAAATCGCTCAAGGACAAAGAATTGGTGATCTACCGTGAGCGGCTGCTTAACGAAGATCCCTTAACGTTGCGCGAGATCGGCGAGAAATACAGTATCAGCCGCGAGCGCGTGCGTCAGATTGAAGAACGAGTCAAGAAAAAGCTCAAAATCTATCTGAGCAAAGAGCTGAAAGACGTCAAAGACGCTGCCGGCCTGAGCTAACCTATAATTCGCTATCTCCGCGCGCCTCTCCCGGTGCGCAGCACCCATCGAGCCCGCTAAAAAACGCGAATTCCCTTGCCTGTTTGGCAAGCTTCTGATAGCAAAAAATGATCAAGCAAGGAGTCACCGTTGCAGTTCGAAAAATCCGTCGATATTCACGCATCTAAAGAAAAAGTCTGGAGCTTCATTTGGGACGTCGATCGTTTTATCGCCTGCGTCCCCGGTTGCAAAGAGGCGAAGACCGTTGAAGCCGGCAAGCGCTACGCGGCCACGATGGTGGAGAAGGTCGGACCCTTCAAAGTGGAATTCCCGACGACCATCGAAGTCCTGGAACGTGAGGAACTGTCGCGCATCAAGGCGCAAGCGTCGGGTGCGGATAACAAGATCGGCAGCCGCATGAAGATCGATTTAGACGTCCGTCTGCAAGGGGACACTGACAAGACCACACTCAGTTTCACCGCGGGTGTCGATATTCTCGGTAAACTCGCCGCACTAGGGCACGGCATTATCAAGCGCAAAGCCGATCAGGTGCTCGATGAGTTTGCTCAAGCGGTAAAAAAGCAATTAGAAGGAGATTCCTAGAATGCTGCGACGTTTCCGCTTAGAGGAGCCGGGTAGCGTAAGCGAAGCCACCGAGCTATTGGGGCGCTTTGGTGAGTCTGCCAAAGTCTACGCCGGTGGGACCGAATTGTTGTTGGCGATGAAAGAGGGCCTGGTTCAATATGAACGGCTGGTCAACATCAAAAAACTTCGCTTGAACGAAGTGGCGCGCGATAACGGCGCGATCCGCATCGGTGCGCTTTGTACCCATCATCAGCTGGAGCAGTCGGCGCTGCTGCAGCAAACCCTGCCGGCACTGGTCAAACTTGAAAACAACGTTGCCAACGTGCGCGTGCGCCAAGCCGGCACTCTCGGCGGCAATCTATGCTTTGCCGAGCCGCATGCGGACCCAGGCACTTTGCTGATGGCTCTCGATGCGAAGATGATCGCCGAGAAGGGTGGTTCCAAGCGCGCCATCGCGGCGCAGGATTTTCTCGTCGACGCCTATGAAACATCGCTCGGCGCCGACGAATTGCTCACCGCCATCGAGGTGCCGGTGCCGGCACCCCGCTCGGGAATCGCCTATTTGAAGTTCGGCTATTTGGAACGACCCAGTGTCGGTGTCGCCGTGGCGATCACGGTCAACGGCGGTACTGTGAGCCAGGCGCGAGTTGCGGTCGGTTGCGCCGGCCCGGCGCCCAAGCGCGTCGCCGAGGCCGAAGCGCTGCTGCAAGGCAAGAGCACCGATGAGGCGACGCGCAATCTCGCGCGGGCTGGAGAGATTGCCGGCAAAGCGTCGCAAGCGATTAGCGATCTGCACGGCTCGCAGGATTACAAAGAACACATTGTCGGCGTGCTGCTCAAGCGCGCGTTCCAGGCCGCTCTAGCTCAGTGTTAAGTTTCCGGGAGTTAATCTAATGTCTAAGGCGATGTCTCAAACCATTCCGATTTCCTTCACTCTCAATGGCCGCTTGCAAGAACTTGAAGTCGAGCCCCACGAGCTGTTGCTCGACGTCGTGCGCGACCGTTTGGGCATGACCGGGGCGAAGCGTTCGTGCGACGTGCAAGTGTGCGGCGCGTGCACCATCCTCGTGGACGGCCGACCGCTCAGCGCCTGCACGACCTTGGCGTTCGAAGTGCGCGGCAAATCGGTATTGACCATCGAAGGTTTGGCCGACGACGGCAAGCTGCATCCGCTGCAGGAAGCTTTTATCGAGCACGGCGGCTTTCAATGCGGCTTTTGCACACCCGGGATGATCCTGGCTTCCAAGGCGCTGCTGGATGAGAACCCCAGTCCCACCGAAGAATATCTCAAACATTTCATGCACGGCAATATTTGCCGCTGCACCGGCTATAAGAAGATCATCGAATCGATCATGGCGGCGGCCAAGAAGATGCGCGCTTAGCGCAGCTTCTTAGATTCCAAATTACAGATTCCATATTCCAGATTATCGGATCGGCATAGCCTGGCAATCTGGAATCTTGATTTTGGAATCTGGAATGGACTAACCCCTATGGCGCTTAGTCCTCGATGCCGTACTCGTGCCAGCGGGTCGCCACTATCTCCAGGTGTTCTTTGGGCGGCAAGGAGATTGCCGGATATTTATGTTTGCGCGTGGCGTCGATACCGATGCGCGAGCCGACGTAGCGGCTCGGGTGATGTTGCACGACGTCGGCCGGCGCCTGCGACGGGTCGAGGCCGACAGCCTGCACGTCCCGCTCGATGTAGACATCTTGCGCCGGCCGCACATGCCAGCTGAGCGCCCAGTCGACTGCGAAGTCGTCCCAGACGTCGATGTCGTCGTCGACAACGACCGTAAGCTTGCCGAAGCCGGTGCGTTGTGACCAGGCGCCGTACATGAGCTGGCGCACTTGGCCGTCGAATTGTTTTTTGAGTGAAATAACGAGATAGGCGCCGCTGCCGCCGGCTTCTTTCAAACGCAAGTCCTTGATCGGAATGCGCAGCGTGTCTTTCAAATGTTTAAACAGCGGCCACTCGCGGCCGATGCCGCGGATGCAGCTCGACTCCGACGGCGGCATCTGGCTGATGAACGCTTGATAGAGCGGCTTGTTGCGAAAGGTCATACATTTGATGTTGAAGAACGGCTCGTTCCCCGCCGGACCCATGTAGCCGGTGTATTCGCCAAACGGACCCTCGGGCTCGACGGCGTTGGGTGGAATCTCGCCTTCAAGAACAATTTCTGCAGTTGCGGGCACTTCCAAAGGAATCGTCTCGCAGGGCACTAAATCGACCGGCTGGCCGCGCAGCGCACCGGCGACGGCGAACTCATCGAGGGCTTCGGAAATCTTGGACACCGACACATAGCCGATGGATGGGTCGGCACCGATCACAACCGCGCACGGCGTTGGTTGATTCTTCGCGTTGTTTTTGTAGATGTGCCAGGCCATATCCTGGCGTTTGCCGATCAACAGGCCTGTCTTGTTCTTGCTTTTGACTTGCATGCGATAGGTGCCGATGTTGCGCACGCCGGTCTCAGGGTCTTTAGTGATCAGATAGGGCGAGGTAAAAAAGGGCGCCGGATCTTCGCCGACCGTCCAGGTCGGCACCGGCAGCTTGGTAATATCCACATCATCGCCGTGCAGAATGTTTTCCTTGCAAGGCGCGGTTTTGACGATGCGCGGTTCAATCGGGTTTTCTAAGGCATGATCCCATTTGCGGTTGATGCCTTCCACCGATTCGGTCTGCAAACCCATCGCGTAGATCTCGCGCGACGCGCCGAGCACTCCAGCAACAACTGGGATGTCGTAACCTTTGACGTTTTCAAACACCAACGCCGGGCGCTTGTGCGGCGGGATTTTCTTGAAGAGCTGACGGCAAACCGCGGCAATCTCCCAATCTTTGTCGACTTCTTTGGTGACCCGTTTCAGTTTGCCATGCTTCTCCAATGTCGCGACGTACTCACGTAGATCTTGGTAAGCCATTCATTTCCTCCTTGTGACACAGGCGGGATAGATTGAAATTCTCCCGATAGTAATCAGAAGTGGTTTATATATCAACAATCCCAATGCGAAATAGTTTTGCAGAGCGTTGGCGAGTGACCGCCTGACGGGTTTGAACGCGAAACCCGAAACGCCAAACTCGAAACGGATTCCGCTCAGGCGCGAATTTCAGCGCGCATGAAGATGATATAGGAGATGCCGAAGCAGACCGCGACCAAACCGAAGATGGTCGTGATATGCGGCCAGATGAGATTCAGACTCTGCTCCAACGCGAGGGGGGTCGGCAAAATACCTTCGGCTTGGCTTTGCAGCGCCATGCCGAAAACCCGCGCCGCCGGGTTCAGCAAGATTCCAACGCTTTCATTGAACAGTGTGCTTGGCGATATGCGGCCGACGATGTTCTCGATATCCGCGCGCTTTGCCAGCGCTTCAGGGGTCGTCGCTTCGGGGACGATCAAACCGCCGATGGCGGAGCTTACGACTGCGACAAATAGTGAGAGAAACAGCCAGACCGCCATCGATGCCAGCGCCGCGGTGACAGTCTTTTGAAACAGCAATGAGAAAAGCATCGCAAGGGCGAGCCAAAAGCCAACGTAGAAAACCCCAACTGTAGTGAAGATGAGCATACGCCAGATCTCTTCGCCGTTGGGAGGAAAACCGAGCAGCGTGATGCCGAGGCCAATGACCAGCAGCAGAATTGAGCCCCATAGCACCCCGACGGTGGTCAGGCCGGCGAAAAACTTGCCGTTGATTAGGTTATCGCGATAGATGGGCTGCGAGAGCACGCGGCTCAGTGTGCCGCGGGCGTATTCGCCGGAGATCGAGTCGAAGCCGAGCGTGATACCTACGAGCGGCCCGAAAAATCCTAAGAAAGTTGCCAGGGAGAAAAGCGTCTCGCCGCTCGACGTGAGCAGCAGCAAGAAGACGTACTGCGAGGGCACGGTTTCGGTGTTCTGGCGGATCGCCTGGCCAGTGGCGTAGGTCGCCCACAGGCCGGAGAGCACGATGATGATCAACAGAATCATGAAGCGGCGGCTGCTGAAGTGATCCGCCAACTCTTTCCAAAACACCACGCTCATGGCTATGCCTCGCGAAAATATTTCAGGTAGATTTCTTCGAGGGTCGGGTCCTCGGAGCGCAACTGCAAGAGCGACAGCCCTTTGCGCGTGACCAGTCCAACGACGGCGCTGCGCACGTCTTCCGTGCAGCGCAGAAACCAGCCGTGGGTGCGCTTTTCCACTTCGTCAACACCGGCAATCGCCTGCAGCTCGCGCTCCAAGCCGTCGCTATTGCCGGCCACTTCGACAAGGAAATTCCACTGGCGACCCTTCAAGATCGCTTTGCCGAGCGCGTCCATCTCGCCATGCACAATTAGCCGGCCTTTGACGATGATGCCGACGCGGTTGCAGATCTGCTGCACCTGCTGCAATTGGTGCGACGACAACATGACCGTCAGCTTGTGCTCGCGATTCAAACCCTTGATCAATTCCAGAATGCGAATCGCGCCGTCCGGGTCGAGTCCCAGGGTCGGCTCGTCCAGAATCACGGCCGAGGGTTTTTTCACCAGCACCTCGGCGATGCCGAGCCGCTGCTTCATGCCGCGGGAGAACTCGCGCACCAAGCGTCGGCCGTCGTCGGACAGGCCGACCTGTTCGAGAACTTCAGCGGTGCGCCGACGCGCTTCCTGCTCGGGGATCCGATTCAAGCGCGCCATATAGAGCAAGTTCTCCCGCGCGCTGATGTCGTCGTAGAAGCCGGGGTTTTCCGGCAGGTAGCCGACGCGTTTTTTGACTTCGAGGGAATCGCGGGTCGGGTTGAAGCCGCAGACCGCCACTTGACCGGAAGTCGGCTCGGTCAGACCCAGGAGCATCAAGATCGTGGTGGTCTTGCCAGCACCGTTGGGTCCCAAAAAACCGAACACCTCACCTTCGTCCACGGTGAGGTTCAGCGCGTTGACCGCAAGTTTCTCGCGGTAGCGCTTGGTCAAGTTTTTGGTGTCGACAACGGCGCTCATCGGCGGCCCAAGCGGAAGAAAACCAAGCCCAATCCGAGCACGACCAAACCGACGATACCAAAACCGATCCAGCCCCAAATCGTCGGGGTCGATACCGTGACGCGGAACTCTGCCGATTTGGTCACATCGGCGGCGTTGGCTGTCAGTGTTAGCAGATAGTCACCGGCGATGGTCCGGTCCGGCGCGAGAATCTCCATTTTGATTTCGCGCACCTCGCCGGGATTCAAAGCATCGATCTTGTCCGGCTTGAATTCGACGGTCCACTTGTCATTTGGCTTCTTGGTAACGAAAGCCAAGTTGCGAATCGGCGCAGTGCCGGCGTTGCCAACCAGAAAATCGATGGGCGCCTTCTTGCCGGCGGTGACCGAGCTGTTGAGCGTGCCGCTTGCGGTGCCCATTTTTAGATCCGCCGCGCCTTTGACGCTGACTTTGACCGTGGTGTTGGCCTCGAAAGCGCCCGATCGCGCTGTGATCGTGACCGGCTGCTCCTTGGCATCCGCTTTGACCGGCGTGTCGATTTCGACGCTGAGGGTTTCAGAGCCGGATTCTTTTAGCTGGATCGACGAAAGCTGCTGATCGCCAAACTGCGGCTTGAAACGAATCGTCCAACCTTGCGGCGCTTGCGCAGCCAAATTGGTTGCCAAGGGTTTGTTGGTTTCGTTTTTCAGGTCGACGGTGAACTTTAACGTTTGCCCTGAACCAGTGCTTAGCGCCGGATATTGACTCGTGAGCTTGATGCCGCCGGTTTCGACTTTTTTCGAAGTGACACGGTAGTTGATGGTTTCACTGTAGGACGTCGACCCGTTCTTATCTTTTGCGGTGACCCGAATCGGATAGACTCCGGGTCTAGTAAACTCGGGAATCTTGGCTTTGAATTCGAGGGTTGTGGATTTGTTGGTATTTTGGTCGCCGCCCGGTACTTGAACTGAGCGGATGGGAAAGCTCGGATAGCGCGAATTGAAGTTTACGTCCCAACCACCGGGCACTCCCTCAATGGTAAGGCTTATCTCAACCGGCTCTTTGGTCCGGTTGACGACTTCGGCATCCATGGTGGCTTCTTGCCCCTGGCCGACGGTTAGATCCTTAAATGGCAGGATCAAATTGAATGTCGCGGAACCGGGTGTGCTTTCGGCTCCGAAGCCCAACGGAATGGCTGCTGACAACAAGAATGTCGCCAATAGCAGCATAAACTTGGGCATGCGCGATGCATTTACCCGGACCCTCATATCGACCCCCCTCAGGCAAGAAATTTGGTAGCCATAGATAATCATTCTAACTCGCAGCGTCAAGGCCTTTTTGGTAATTACCTGGCGCATGCGAGCAGAATTTATTCCAATATTTCCCGTAGCTTGCTCCCCGCTGTGCAGTTCTATGTCAGCCCCAGTTGACGCAATCCTTCATAGAGCACGATGGAGACAGCGTTGGATAAGTTGAGGCTGCGCACTCCTGTCCCCAGCATCGGGATCCGATAACATCTCGCTCGGTTGGCCGACATCAGCGCCTCAGGTAGTCCACGGGTCTCGGGGCCGAAGACGAGATAGTCATCGTGCTCGTAACGAACTTCGGTGTACGCAGAGATCGCCTTCTTGGAGAAGTACAACAGCTTCTGCGGCGCTTGACGGGCGATGAAGTCTTCCCACGATTTATGCACATGCAAATCGACAAACTCCCAGTAGTCCAAGCCGGCGCGTTTCAAGTGCTTGTCGTCGATCTTGAAGCCCAGCGGCTCGATCAGGTGCAGCGGGGTTAGCGTGGCAGCACACAGGCGCGCAACGCTGCCGGTGTTGGGCGGGATCTCGGGTTCGTAGAGGACGACGTGCATAGCTTAAGAATCGAGCACTAACGTCACCGGTCCATCGTTGACAAGGGAGAGTTTCATGTCGGCGCCGAAGCGGCCGGTCGCCACAGCAAGGCCGGCGGCGCGAAGACGGGCAATAAATTGCTCATAAAGGGGAATTGCGCGGGCCGGCTCGGCGGCATCGGTAAAAGACGGCCGATTGCCCTTGCGCCCATCGCCGTAAACAGTGAATTGTGATACCACCAAAATTTCGCCGCCGATATCGTTCACCGATCGATTCATCTTGCCTTGGTCGTCAGCGAAGATTCGTAGATTGCCAATCTTTTCAGCCAGCCAATGGGCCCGCTCCGGCGTATCTTGTTTGTGCACGCCGAGAAGCACGCAAAGCCCGGCGCCAATCTTGCCGGTGACTTCGGCATCGACGACGACCTGAGCTTCGCTAACTCTTTGAATCACAGCGCGCACGTTGGCTTTACGAGACAAGGCTTTTTGTTAACAGAGAAACATGGCACAAACAATCAAACCCATGAGACGTGCAATATTTGCTGGGATTGTTGTTTTGGTGACTTTGGCGGCGGCCGCGCCCTTCGCGCGAGCCGGTGACAGCGGTCAGCTCAGCGGCCGCGTGATTGTCACCGGGACATGGGCGCGGCCCAAACCGCACCCGGTATTTAAGAATCGGTCGTTTTGCGGCGCCAACGTCGCAAATGAAACTTTCCAAATCGACCATGACGGGGGGTTGCGCAACGCAGCCGTTATCATGCAGCCGGTGACGCACGCGCCAGTCGTGCCCGCACAGATCTCACTGGATAACCAAAATTGTGCCTTTGTGCCGCATGTTCAGATCGCGCCGGTGGGTAGTGAATTGTTGCTCAAGAACAGCGATCCGATCTTGCATACGGTGCACGCCCGCATGGGGCGCGAGACGTTGTTCAATGTCGGCTTGCCAAAGTGGCGCCGGGTTACTAAATCGTTGACGAGAGTGGGCATCGTGCGCGTCGATTGCGACGTGCTGCATACCTGGATGAGCGCAGCGATTGTGGTTGTCGCGACGCCGTACCATGGGCTTACTGATGGCCGTGGTGAATTTCATATTCCAATGGTGCCAGTAGGGGAGTACCGCGTCGATATCTGGCATGAAAAGTTAGGGTCCCAATCGACCCGCGTCGTGATTGCGCCGGGAGTCACGGCTGTCTTGGAAGTGGTTTACCGCGCCAACGCAGCTCCGTGAGTGCAATTGCACCGACCATCTGTTATCTTTCAGCTCAATGTACCCAATTGTCTTTCAACTCGGTCCGATTACGATTTACAGCTTTGGCGCGTTCATGGCCTTGGCTGCGATGGCAGGCGCATGGGTCGCGTCGGCGGAACTTAAACAGCGTCGCTACAATCCAGAGCTGGCTTCGACGATGGTATTCGCCGCCGCAATCGGCGGCCTGGTCGGCGCGCGGCTCTTGTTCGTTCTCGAAGACTGGAACAACTTTCTCGCCGCGCCGCTCAATTATGTTTTCACCGGCGCGGGATTTACCTGGTATGGCGGTTTTCTCGGTGGCACCTTGGCGGTTAGCTGGGTGGTCAAGACAAATAATATCCCTTGGCTGGTCGGCGCCGACATCGTCGCGCCGGCGCTGGCGCTGGCATACGGAGTAGGTCGGCTCGGCTGTCACTTCGCCGGCGACGGCGATTGGGGCAGTGTCACCGACGTGCCGTGGGGCGTGGCCTACACCAAGGCGATTGTCGGATGGGCCGATCCCAATACCGGAATTCCATACGCGCCCGGCGTGCGGGTCCATCCGACGCCGCTCTACGAATTTGCCGGCGGTGTGTTGGCTTTTGCTATTCTTTGGTCGCTCAGAAATAAAGACTATGCGCCGGGTACGCTCGGCTGGTTGTATCTATTCCTCACCGGTGCGGCGCGGCTCTTGGTCGAGTTCTGGCGCATCAATCCGGTGGCGGCTTTCGGTCTGTCGCAAGCGCAGCTCTTCAGTCTGGCTTTTATGTTGCTTGGGATCATCCTTCTGATGACGCGGCCGATCAGAACAAGCTCTTGAAATGGGCTAGATGGGAGAGTTAATGTTAGTGAAAGTGAGCTTGCATCGGTTATCAATCTTCACTAGCGCGGTGGTTCTGTTTGCGGTCACCGTGGGTTTTGCCGTGGCCAATTGCCAAGCGCTTGGGCTATTAGAGCAGAGCCGTGAGCCAGCCGCTGCCCATGCGCACGACGGCCACGACCACGAACACCATTCTGAGGGCGGGCCAGCGGTTCACTGCCCCAATCCGTTCGAACATTTCGTTCTGTCCCGGTCCTTCGCCCCTAGTTACCAGCAACATGAATATTTCTTTGCACCCGTGGCACGCGTCGTAGCTGGCGGCGAGTTTCATCCACTCTGTCCCTCTGGGCGCGGTCCGCCGGGAGTTCTAGCCGATTCCATCCCTAGCTACCTTTTCCTCTCCGTGCTGCGCATCTAGCGCGGCCCCCGTCGCTGCAGCTTTGGTTTTTCCCAACGGTCAGTAAGGCTCGGTTTCCGAGCTGGCAAACTGTTTACAAGTGGAGACCCCGTGCAGGTTTTACCCGTGGTCGGAGTTTTTTCGCTGGTGCTGTCGTTTGTCGCGCCGACGCCATTCGCGGCTGAGCGTTCCATCGCCATGGTCAACGGCTACTGTTACGGCGGCGCCTTCGTCTCGCTGGCCGCCTGCGACATTGTCATCGCCGCCGACAACGCGACATTTGGTCTGTCGGAAGTAAACTGGGGCATCATCCCCGGCGGCAACGTCAGCAAAGTCTTCGGCGACATGTGCTCCTATCGCAATGCGCTTTTCTATGCGATGACCGGCCGCACCATCGATGGCAAAAAAGCCGTGGAGCTGGGCATTGCGACCCTGTCAGTGGCGCCGGAGAAACTGCGCGCGGAAACGATCGAGATCGCGCGCGAGCTAATGGCGAAGGCACCGACGGTGTTGGCCTACACCAAGCAGGCGATCAAAGCGGTGCGCGGCATGAACATGGACCAGGCTTACGAGTATCTCGGCGCCAAGAGCATGGCGCTGCGCGCCGCCGATCCGGAAAAAACCCGGGAGCGCGACATGAAAGAGTTTCTCGACGAGAAGAAATATCGGCCGGGCTTAGAACCAGTCAAAAGAAGTTAAAAATAATGAATTAAAAACATTGCGCGAAGCGGTCCGGCTTTTTTAGTTTTTCATTTTTGATTTTGCATTGCGCTTCGCGCACATGTGGCCAAAGCCGATGGTGAGTAGGCCGAGGATCAGGTGAACGACCTCAATGATCCAATGGTTGGGGCCGACCATCAGCGTCATTTGATGTATGCCAAGGAAGAGGGTTGCTAGGCCGATGATGAACGCGATGATCGCCAGCGGCCAACTGCCGCCGCCAAGCGCCTGGGCGAAGCCGCCGACCCACAGCGCGACCACGGCGATGATGCCCAAAAGCATGTGCATGGAGATGAGATGCAAGGCGTTGCCGGTCCAAAATAGCAGGCCGAGAATCAACGCGAGCACGCCGGTAAGCGTTAATAGAAGAGTCGCGTAACGGATGACCATTTTAGCCACCCATGCGCGCGTACTCGCAGCGCGGGCACGGTTGGCCCACCAAGACGGGCCAGGTGCAGTCGGCGCAAAGCGTCGTCGGCTCGCCGAGCAGGCCGCGCACCAGGGAGCCGCAGCGCCGGCCGCCGCAGGGACCGGTGCCGACGCCGGTGCGCTTGCTCACTTGGGCAAAGTCCTTGGCGCCGGCTTGGATCGCTTTCAACACGGTGCCTTTGCGGATCTTGTTGCAGATGCAAGCGGGTTTGAGGTTTTCGATCACCGCTTGCTGCTTGGCTTTTTGTTCTTCTTCGTTAATGGTGCGGACCCGCCTTTCGGTATGGGCGTGATCAATCACGTCCCGAGAATTATTTGCAATTTAGTTTAGCACACTGCTGAGTTAAATCACTTGTGCGCGATGACGAGAGATGAGGTCATGGGCGGCGGCAGATCGATTTGCTCGACCTTGGTCAATCCGGCTTGCTCCATCCAGATTTTGATTTCATCGAAACTGTAGCAGCGCCCGCCGTCGGTGGTGAGCAGCATCAGCATGCTAAAAATCGCGCCCACTGGCGGATGGGCACGGGTGTCGTCAAGTATATGGTCTTTGATGACGATCCGGCCGCGCGGATGCAGATTCTCCGCGAGCTTGCTCATGAGAGCGGCGTTCTTGTTGCCATTCTCGCCGTGGATAATGTTCGACAGGAAAATGACGTCGTAATTTCCCGGGATCGGGTCGCTGCGATAATCGCCGGCGACCAGCTCGATGCGGTCTGTTAGCTCAGCCGCGCGGACAAAGCGCTCGGTGATTTTCAGGGTTCCAGGCAGATCGTAGAGGGTCGCGCGCAGCAGCGGGAATGCGCGGCACAAATGAATTGGGTAGGTGGCTGGGCCGGAGCCGATGTCGAGGAGCGAGGTCACCTTTTGCCAGTCAAGCGCCTGCGCCAGGACCGCCGCGTCGCCGCGGGCTTTGACCAGCGAGTCCATCGCTTCGATGAAAATCGCGGTGGCCTGTGCGTCGTCCTGGTACATGTTCGGTACGCGCGCCGGTTTGCCGCTGCGCACGGAGTCGGCGAGTTTACTCCAGCAGTCCCAGGTTGACGATTCAAAGCGGATCATACCGCACAAGGAGTGAGGCGAGCTGCCAACGAGATATTTTTCCGCCGTCGCGCTGAGCGAATAAAGATTCTCAGTCTTTTCCAAGAGCCGCAGCGCCACGAGACTGTTGAGCAAAAGTTCGCTGGCCGCCGCGTCCGTGCGTAGGGCGGCCGCAAGTTGCTCGACGGTGAGTTGTTTGCCAGCGAGGCCATCGAAGATGCCGAGATCGACGGCGGCGTGGATGATGCGTGCTTCAGCGTGGGCGCCGATCAAACCGCTGAGTTGGGAAAAGTCCATGGGCGCGACTAGAGCCGCTCGATGATTTTGTAGCTCCGGCTCTTCGGTTTGAGCGGCGCCACTAAACCGTTCTTCACCATGTTTTTAATCTCACGGTAGGCGGTGTCGCGGTCGACCTCGGCGATGCGCTCATACTCTGCCGTGGAGAAGGTTTTGCCGTGGCAGTAGGCGTAGGCGAGCAGGCGGCGCTGGCGAAAGCTGATCTCGTTGGGGCGAAACTGGCTCAACCAGCGCAGCGTGTCTTCGTCGTAGATCGGTGTGTTGCGCAGGGTGACGACGAAGAGAAAGCCTTCGATGGCAAATTCCGGCGGGCGCAGGCCCGAGTGCTCCATTTCATCGAATATGCGCGGTATGCCTTCGCCCATTTCGCGCAGGTAGCCGAGCTCGGCGAGCACGCGGACCGTTAATGGATTACGCGAAAAATGCACGCTGCGATGTTGTTGCAGTTGTTCCAGGGTGACCGGCGGCGGCGGCGGCCCGGGGCTGCGCACTTCGATGCGGTCGTCGAACATCCAGACTTCAATCGACGCGCCGGAGATAGCGTAGTCGCGGTGCGCCACGGCGTTGACCAGCGCTTCCTGCCAAGCGAAGGTCGGATACTCCAGCCGCTCGCGAAAAAACAGGTCATGGAGAATCGTGCGCTCGCGCACATGTTCGCGAATGCGGCCGACCGCTTCGTCGATCAGCCTGACCAAAGGCGCGTCGAAGCGGATCCTTTTGACCACGTTGTGACTGGCGCCGTATTGGCGCGCGGTGCCTTCGTATTTGACGAAGTCGATGCCGCAGCGCGGATGCCAGCGGGTGGGCTCTTTGCCGAACAACAGGAGCGCGGCCAAATTGGGTGCCGCTTGGCCGCGCGAGTTGTCGAGCAGATGATAGGACTGGCTGAGGGCCACCTGCGGCTCGCGCAGCTCGTTAGTTTTTTGTGTGAAATATTCAACCACTGTCGGGTCGAGGTCTGCCCAGCGCGCGTCGGCCGGCTGCTGCCGCTCGTAGGCGACGTGGCGCTTCGATTCTTTGAGGCTCTGCACCTGCTCGGTGGGCAGGGACGGGGTTTCCGTTGCGATGCGATAATAGGAGCGACCGGCGGTGACGCGATGGGCTTCCAACGCAGCCGTGACTTCGAACTTGAGCAAAAGCAGGTTGCCGAGATGGATTTTATCCCAGGCCGGCACCAACGGCGGGGTGAGGAGCGTCTGTGAGGCGTGGATAAGGGTTTGCAGCTCGTCGCCTTCGTGCGGAATGCCGGTGATGGTCTTGTCGGGCTCGACGCCCACTAGCAACGCGCCGCCGTCGGCATTGGCCATGCCGGAAAGCACGCGGGCGATCTCCCGCGCTAGATCGTCCGGATGTTTTTTCTGGGAGGCGTTCTTGCGGAACTCGAAGGCGCTCAAGAAATCAAGAAACTGCCCGCGCTCCTGCTTTAGGAGTCTGCCGATCTCTTCACCCTGCATCGCTGCAATCCATGGAAAGTTCTGTGGCGGAGAGGCAAATGGTCGTCAGCCTCAGCGCGAAGTTTGCGACGTCGCGTTGAGCTTGACGGTTTCCAAAACCATCTGTGCCGACAAGTAAAGGTCTTTCAAATCGAGCCATTCGTTGACGGTGTGGATCGCCCGCATGCCGGTGGCCAGATTCGCCACTTCGAGGCCCCTCTGGTTGAGCACGTTGGCGTCGCAGCCGCCGCCGGTGGCGGTGGTTTCAATGTTGACGTTCAAATTTTTCGCCGCGGCTTTGACCAGCTGAACGATCGGCGCGCCGTCCGGCACGTCCATGCGATCGTAGTCGCGCTCGACTTTCGCCTCGACGCGCGCCTGATGGTTTTTGCCGTCTAGCGCCAAGCTGTGGCGCGCCGCGGCGGCTTCGAGACAATGGCGCATATGATCCGTCTGCGCCTGCAGCTTCTCGCTGCTGTGGCTGCGCGCTTCGCCTTTCAGCACCACGGTGTTGGGCACGATGTTGACCGCCAGGCCGCCTTCGACCACGCCGAGGTTGGCGGTGGTCTCGTGATCGATGCGCCCAAGCTTCATTTGCGCGATGCCTTCGGCGGCAACTTTGATGGCGTTGATACCTTTTTCGGGGCAGACGCCGGCGTGGGCTTCAAGGCCATAGACGCGAAACTCCATGCGGTTGGCCGCCGGCGCTTTCGTAAATAGAAAGCCCACCGAGTCGCTGTCCAAAACCAGGCCGGTGCGCGCGCGCAGCCGGCTGACGTCCAAGTGCTTGGCGCCGTTCAGACCCAGCTCTTCGCAGATGGTAAACACCACGTCGATGGCGCCGCAGGGGAGTTTGTTTTCAATCATCACCCGCAGCACTTCGCAGATGATCGCCACGCCGCTCTTGTCGTCGCCGCCGAGCACGGTGGTGCCGTCGCTGCGCAGAATATCGCCGTCCAGGATCGGCTTGACGCCTTCGCCTGGTACGACGGTGTCCATGTGGGCCGACAGCAGCAGGGGACGCGCGTGGGGATTGTTGCCGGGGAAATGCGCGATCAAGTTACCGACGTTGCCGCCAACTTTTTCGCCGGCGTCATCGATGGTGACCGTGGCGCCGAGCTCTTCCATGTCGCGCTTGAGGCGCATCGCGACATCGCGCTCCTTGCGCGACAGGCTGTCGATTTTGATCAACTCGATCAACAGATTCTTGAGTCTCGCTTGGTTAATCAAAAGGCGCCCTCGAAAAAATTTCTTCGATCTATGCCTGGGATAAAAGGTACTGCCAAGGCGAATGTGTCACAGTTTTCGGCGCAAGCCAACCACCTAAAATCGGTGCGAAATCGCGCCTCTAGAGTGGAATTATTCGCGACGTGGCGCGATCGAGGTGGAACCCTTCCGGAGCGAAGGCAACAGGGCATGGCTTCGACGCCGCTTGCGGTGGCGACCGGACGGTCGCCCTGCTTTGCGACAATTTGCAAAAGAGCGCAGGTGGTGGTGCCAAGCATCGACTAAGCTAACCGAAAAGTCTGCGCTCATGCCTTCGCTCCTACAGGGTTCCACCTCGATCGCGCGATCTCGCATGGTTTCTTTTCGCCGTGAATAGTCAAGGCCGCCGCCCTCACCAGAGTCGCTGGTGTTGCAGCAGCAGCAAGAGATTGGCAAAGCCCAGCTCGTTGAAGAGCGGCTCGGCACAACTCCAATCGGGAGCCCGACATAGCAGGTCGTCGACACCCATGTGGATCGGGACGTCGGCTTTGGCGGTGGCCAAGCGCCGGCTGAGAAAGGCCTGTTCTTTGCCTTCCTCAAGCAGTTCGCGAATGCGATGGGCGCCGCGCAGGCGCAGCCGTTCGACCTCTGCCAAACCGTCGAAGAGGTCTTCGAGCGTCATGAAGTGGCCGATCAAGGTGCCGGCGGTCTTCGGGCCGATACCGGAGACGCCCGGAATATTGTCCACCGGATCGCCGGTCAACCCCATCACTTCCACGACCTGTTCGGGGGCGACGCCAAACTTTTTTCTGACTTCCGTGGGGCCGATCCAACGATTCTTTGCGCAATCGAATAATTGGATCTGATCATTAACGAGCTGCATGAGGTCTTTGTCGCTCGACACGACCACGCAGTCGCATTCGTCCGCACAGATGCGGCAGAGGGTTGCGATGATGTCGTCCGCTTCATAGCCGGCATACTCGATTAGCGGGATGCCCAGGTTCTGCAAGACTTTTCGTACATAGGGGAGCTGCGCCGTGAGCTCTGCCGGCGGCTCACTGCGGTTGGCCTTGTAATCAGAAAATAATTGGTGGCGGAAGTTGCGCCGATCGGCATCGAGGGTGACGACCAGGTAGTCGGGACGGTGCTGTTTGAGCAAATCAATGACGGTATTGATGAAACCAAAGACCGCGTTGGTCGGCAACCCCGCGGCGCTGTAGACCTGGGGCAGAGCGAAGAAGGCGCGAAAGATGTAGGAGTTGCCGTCGATGAGAAAAAGCCGCGGGCGCATGCCGTCCAGGTCGTTCAGCGGTGCGCCCGCAGGACTCGCAATCGACTACTTCGCATCCGGGCTACTCCGGCGCGCTGACAGTGTGTGGGTGGCGGTGCCGTAAAAAGATTCGGCCGCTTCCATCAAGGTCTCGGACAGGGTGGGGTGCGGATGCACCGACTCGGCGAGGTCGCGGGCGGTGGCGCCCATCTCGACGGCCAGCACCCCTTCGCTGATCAATTCGCCGGCGCCGTGGCCGACGATGCCGACACCTAACATGCGCTCGCTTTCCGGTTCGATGATCAGCTTGGTCAAACCGTCGGGCCGGTCCAACGTGAGCGCGCGGCCCGAGGCGCCCCAGAGAAACTTGGCCACTTTGATTTCGATATTTTTTTGTTTGGCTTCGCTTTCGGTGAGGCCGCACCAGGCGATCTCGGGGTCGGTGTAAACAACCGCCGGCACCACGATGTTTTCGAAGGCACTCGGCTCGCCGAGAATCGCATCCACCGCGATGCGTCCCTCGCGGCTCGCGCGGTGGGCGAGCAGCGTGCCGCCGTTGATGTCGCCAATGGCGTAGATGTTGGGATCTTCGGTTTGCTGCTGGGCGTTGGTTTTGATGAAACCCTTGTCGTCTTTGGTTATCCGGGTGTTGTCCAGGCCAATGTCGACGTAGTTCGGCACGCGCCCGACGCTGACTAAGACGCGATCGTAAAGCTCGTCGCGACTCTCTTTGTCGATTTGCATCGTGACTTTAATCTGCTTGCCAACCGTGGCCATCTTGGTGACTTTGGTGTTGACGCGCACCTCTTTGAAATTCTTCTGCGCGTAGCGCATCACCGGGCGCGCCAGATCGGCGTCGACGCCGGTCAAGATCGACGGCAGGGCTTCGAGCACGACCACGCTGCTGCCCAGCGTCGCGTAGACCGTGCCGAGCTCCATGCCGATATAGCCGCCGCCAATGACCAAAAGATTTTCCGGGACCTCGGGGACGTCCAGCGCTTCGCTGGAGGTCATGACACGGCGGTTGCCAAGATCGAACGCCGACGGCATGGCCGGCTTGGAACCGACGGCGATGATCGCCTTGTCGTACTTGATAAATTGCTGGCCTTCCTTGGTCTCCACTCGCAAGGTTTGTGAATCTTCAAAATGGCCGCGGCCTTGGATCAGCTGGACATTGCGCTTCTCGCCCAGGGTCTTGATGCCCTGGCCGAGCTTCTCCAGAATCGAGTCCTTCCAACTGCGCAGCCGATCTAGATTGATTTGCGGTGTGCCGAGCTCGATGCCGCGGGCGGCTGAGTCCTTCATTTCGCGGATGATCTCGGTGGCATGCAGCAGCGCCTTTGATGGAATGCAGCCAACGTTCAAGCAGACGCCGCCCAGCCGCGCACTCTGTTCAACCAGAACAACTTTCTTACCGCGATCGGCGGCGTAAAAAGCGGCGGTGTAGCCGCCTGGGCCGGCGCCCAGCACAACGATTTCAGTGGTGATCGGTTCCATGCTTACTTGAGTTTCACGTCGGCATCGGAGAACGACAGCAGGTTGGCGAGAATGTCTTTCAAAAAGCGCACCGCATCGGCGCCGTCGAGCACGCGGTGGTCGTAGGAAAGGCACAGCGGCAGCAAGGTGCGAATGGCGATTTTTCCATCGACGACGACCGGTTTCTGCGATCCTTGGCCAACTCCCAGTATCGCCACCTGGGGCGCGTAAATGATCGGCGTGAAGTGGCTGCCGCCGATGCTGCCCTGATTCGAGATGGTAAAGGTTCCGCCCTGGAGCTCTTCCAGGGAGATCTTGCGCTGGCGCGCCTTGTCGCTCAACTGCGCCAACTCTAGAGATATATCCAAAAGATTTTTCTGATCGACGTTGCGCAGCACCGGCACGATCAGGCCGGCCTCGGTATCCACCGCCACGCCAATGTGGCAGTAGTCCTTCAAGACGATTTCTTGGGCGGCTTCGTCGATGCTGGCGTTGGCTTTCGGATGTTTTTTGAGCGCCGCCGCGATGGCCTTTATCAGAAATGTAGTAATCGTTAGCCGCGCATCCTTTTTCTCGTAGGCTGGAGCGTGCTTTTTGCGCAGCGCCAAGAGATCGGTGATGTCGACATCGTCGAACTGATCGATCTTAGGGATGGCCGTCCACGACTCGGCCATGCGTTGACTGACCGTGCGCCGCAGCGCCGTCATCTTCTCACGCCGGACCGGTCCCCACTTACTGAAATCGGGCGCTTCGCTGGGGCGCGCCACCGGCGCCGCCGGCGCCGCCATGGGCGCTTGCAACGGGGCGCCGCCTTGAAAGGCGAGCTGTTGCAGCCGCTCGATGTAGGCGCGGATGTCTTCCAGGACGATGCGGCCGCCGGATTCGCTGCCGCGCACACGGGTCAAATCGATGCCGAGGTCGCGGCTGAGTTTGCGCAGCGACGGCGCCGCCGGCGGCGCCGCACCGCTCTTGGACTCGTGGCGATAGGAGTCGAACGCGGCGGGCGCGTGATCGCGGCGCTCCGGGGGCGCTGGCGCAGGCATCGGACTTAAGGCCGGGGCTTGGGCCGGCGCCGTGGCGCTCTGTGTCGGCGCAGCCGCTGCGGCGCCGTCATTGCCAATGGAGATCAGCAACTGGCCGACGCTCACCTCCATGCCTTCCTTGACGTAGATTTTGCTGACAACGCCGCTGGCGGGCGCGGGAATGGAGCCCACCGCTTTTTGGGTTTCGAGCTCCAAGATCGGCTGGTCTTTCTTTACTTCCTGGCCTTCTTTGACCAGGATGTTGACGATCACGCCGCCTTCGACGTTTTCTGCGAGCTGCGGAAGCTTAACATCCATGGAAAAATTGCCGCATAGTCCTTTATGAAGTTACACGTAAAATGGAAAGGGCTTTTCCGGGTCGACGCCGAGCTTGCGAATCGCTTCGTCGACGACGTGGGCAGGAAAGGCTTCTTTTTGGTAGAGCGCATAGAGCGCCGCGATGGTTGTTAGCGGCGCGTCCACTTCAAAGAAGCGGCGCAAGTTGGCCCGCGTATCGCTGCGTCCGAAGCCGTCGGTGCCGAGAGTCATCAAGCCGCCGGGCACCCACGGCGCGATCTGATCGGGCACCGCTTTCATATAATCGGAGACCGCGACGAAGACACCCTCTTGTTTCTGCAGCGTCGCTTCAAGATAGGATATCTTTGGTGGCGCCGTCGGATGGAGCATGTTCCAGCGCTTAGCGTTGAGCGCCTCGCCGCGCAGGAGCTTATAACTCGTGGCGCTCCAAACATCGGCGCTGACGTCGAATTGCTCCGCCAAGAGCTCTTGGGCCTGTAGCGCTTCGCGTAATATCGGCCCGCTGCCGAGCAGATGCACTTTGTATTTTTTGCCCTTGTTCGCTGCCTTGACTTTGTAGAGCCCTCTGAGGATGCCCTCTTCGGCACCTTCGGGCATCGCTGGCATCGGATAGTTTTCGTTGTAGAGCGTTAGATAATAAAAATGTTCTTCGTTCTCGGCGTACATGCGGCGGAGGCCGTCTTGAATGATCACGGCGATCTCATAGCCGAATGCGGCGTCGTAGGTATAGAGTGTAGGAATCGTGCTCGCGAGCAGATGGCTGTGGCCGTCTTGATGCTGCAGCCCTTCGCCGTTGAGCGTCGTGCGGCCCGCCGTGGCGCCGAGGACAAAACCTTTGGCCTTGCTGTCAGCAGCCGCCCAGACCAAGTCGCCGATGCGTTGGAAGCCGAACATCGAGTAGTAAAAGTAAAACGGAATCATGTTAACGCCGAGGTTGGCGTAGGCGGTGCCGGCCGCGATGAGCGACGACGTCGCTCCCGCTTCGGTAATGCCCTCTTCGAGAATCTGTCCGTCTTTGGTTTCGTTGTAGAAGAGCAACGCGTCGCTGTCCACCGGCTCGTAGAGCTGGCCTTTAGACGAATAAATGCCGAACTGGCGAAACAGCGAGTCCATGCCAAAGGTGCGTGCCTCGTCGGGGATGATCGGCACGATGCGCTTGCCGATCTGTTCATGGCGCAGGAGCTTGGTGAGCAGCCGCACGGTCGCCATGGTCGTCGACATGGCATGATCGCCGGAGCCTTTGAGGAACTCGGCATATTCATCGGCCGAGGGGACCGTCAAAGGTGCGGCTTTGACTTTGCGCGAGGGCACAAAGCCGCCGAGTTTCTTGCGTCGCGCTAACAAATACTGGGTTTCCTCGCTATCGAGCGGCGGCCGGTAGAAGGGGGTTTCGACCACTTCCTCGTCGGGCAGCGGCACATCGAAGCGGGTGCGAAACTCGCGCAGCTCGCGCTCATTCATTTTCTTTTGCTGGTGGGTGATATTGCGCCCCTCGCCGGCTTCGCCCATGCCGTAGCCTTTAACTGTTTTCGCTAGAATGACGGTTGGCGCACCGCGATGTTCGACGGCGGCTTTGTAGGCAGTATAGACTTTTTTCGGATCGTGGCCGCCGCGCAAGAGTTTGCGAATCTGATCGTCGCTGAGCTTGTTGGCCAACTCGCGCAGCTCGGGATATTTGCCGAAGAAGTGCTTGCGCGTGTAGCTGCCGGGCTCGACGGAATATTTTTGATAGTCGCCGTCGACGGCTTCTTCCATGCGCTTGAGCAAGAGGCCGCTGTCGTCGGCGGCCAAGAGCGGATCCCAATCCGAACCCCAGATGACTTTTATTACGTTCCAACCGGCGCCGCGAAAAAGCGATTCCAGTTCTTGAATGATTTTGCCGTTGCCGCGCACCGGGCCGTCGAGCCGCTGCAGATTGCAATTGACCACCCAGACAAGATTGTCGAGGTTTTCCCGGCCGGCCAGAGAAAGCGCGCCCGATGCCTCCGGCTCGTCCATTTCGCCGTCGCCGCAGAAGCACCAAATCTTTGGCTCCTCGCCGCTGATCAAGCCGCGCGCCTGCATGTAGCGCGAAAAGCGTGCCTGATAGATGGACATGATGGGCGCAAGCCCCATCGACACCGAGGGAAACTGCCAAAAATCCGGCAGCAAATAGGGATGAGGATAAGAAGGCAGGCCGCCGACCTGCGATAATTCTTGACGGAAATGATGCAGCTTGGGCGCGTTGATGCGCCATTCCACGTAGGCGCGCGAGTAGATGCCGGGCGACGCATGCCCTTGAAAATAGATCATATCGGCCAACTGCCCATTGTCGCCGCCGCGAAAGAAATGATTTTGCGCGACTTCGTAGAGCGTCGCCGAGGAGGCGAAGGTGGAAATGTGACCGCCAATATCCGGGTGCAAACGGTTGGCCTTGACCACCATGGCCATGGCGTTCCAGCGCACGTAGCTCTTGATCCGTCGTTCGATCTCGCGGTTGCCCGGAAACGCGGGCTCCTTTTCCGGCGGTATTGTATTGACGTAGGGGGTGTTGACCGTGAACGGTATCTTGAGGCCGGACTCGCGTAGCCGCTCGATCAACTCGTCGACTAAGATCGTCGCTTGTTCGGCTTGCTCATTCTTGAGGATGTATTCCAGGGTGTATTCGAGCGACTCAATCCATCTATGCTTTTCGGAGCGGAGTCCTTTGGCATCACGCTGGCCATTGGCATTAACACCGTTGGGGGTGTTCTTGTCGTCAATTTCCATCTAGACTCTCTCCTGGTTTCGTAGGAGACAATAAATCATCTGCAAAAGCAACAAAATCGAATGAAATATCTCGACCTCACACTGCCGTCACCCGAGGAAAATCTCGCTTGCGATGAAGCGTTGCTGCATTTTTGCGAGAACCACGAGGAGGAACCGGGCGCGCTACGCTTCTGGGAGTCGCCGAACCATTTCATCGTACTCGGTTATTCTAACAAGTTGAATGCCGAAGTTCACGTCGAAAAATGCAAAACGCGGGGCGTGCCGGTTTTGCGCCGTTTTAGCGGCGGCGGCACGGTGGTCCAGGGGCCGGGTTGTCTCAATTACGCCCTCGTCATGGCCAATCACCAATTAGGCGACACCCTCGACATTATCGCGTCGTTCCATTTTGTCTTGGAACGCCACCGCGACGCAGTGGCCAGACTGTTGGGACAGGAGGTTCAGATCGCCGGTATCAGCGATCTTGCTGTTGACGGTGTGAAGTTCTCCGGCAACGCGCAATATCGTAGCCGCAACTTCACGCTGTTTCATGGGACGTTTCTCTTGGGGTTCGACGTGGCGCTGATCGAGGCGCTCTTGCCGATGCCTTCCCGACAGCCGCATTATCGCCGCGCCCGCGGCCACAAAGATTTCGTCAGAAACATTCCGCTGGGTCGACACGAGTTGTGCGCGGCGCTCAAACACGCGTGGCAAGCGCTCGCGCCAGCCGAGCGGTTCAATCCCAGTACGGTTGGACAATACGTGAAGCAGCGCTACGGCCGAGCCGAATGGATTGGAAAATTTTGAGCCGCAGGTGGAAAATTGGGTGGCGTGGACAGAGGGGAACTGCCGGCGCAGGGTAAGTCTTGATAGGGTGCCGGAGCAAAATGCGGACCCAGAGCCACGATGCTTGTCTAGTCCGAGGCAATCTCTTTTTGGTAGTGTAGCATCTTGCCGTGAACGAAGCCCAGACGGTCGAAGAAATGCTGCATCGCGCTCTGGTTGCTTGTGATCAGAGTAAAAATCGTGCGAATGCCGTGGTCTTCCGCGGATTCTGTGAATTTTTGGACCAGTTCTTGGGCGACGCCACGGCAGCGAAAGACCGGATCGACGCCGATCATTTCGATCCACGCGACCGTGCCGGGCAGGCCGAATTCGAGCTCGCCCGTCCGGCCTAAGATAAAGCCAACGACGCGATTGTCGATCTCGGCCACTAGCGAAGGCCAGTGCGGACGAATCGCTTCGGACATCTCGATGCGTTTCTCCCAGTAGTGCGGCCGCGCCACGCCGGTTTGGCGCTCTTCCATGTCGACGATGGCCGGTATGTCGCGTTTTTCTAAATTTCTAACATGGATGTCTTTGTCCATGATCGCCTCCGGGGCACTGGAATCGGATACTAGTTTCTCACCACGAAGACACGAAGGACACGAAGTTCGGAAAAAGGACTTTTATAAAATTATTTGCTTTTCTGCCCCTCGCGCTCTTCGTGTCTTCGTGGTGAATGTTTGCATCTCCGAAATCAGCGGTTAAACCGCAGCGGGCGCTTTTCAATAAACGCGTTGTAGCCCTCGATAAAATCCGCCGTCTCCATGCAGCGCGCCTGCGCTGCGGCTTCCATTTCCAGCGCGGTTTCTAAATCGACGTTGCCTTCGTATTCGAGCAATTCTTTAGTCACGCCAATCGCGTACTGCGGACCGTCTTTCAAACGCGCAGCCCATTTGTGGGCTTCTTCCATCAAGCTATCGCCAGGAACGACGCGGTTGGCCAAACCGATGCGGTGCGCTTCTTGGGCGTCGATGGTGTCGCCGAAGTAAACCAGCTCGGTCGCTTTTCCCAAGCCGACAATGCGCGGCAGCCACGATCCTCAGAAAAGTTCCTTCCCCCGTTTCGGGACTGTGTCGTAATGCGCAAAATTCCCGGGTTTGTCATCCTGAGCGCAAGCGAAGGATCTGCTTTTTCGCGCGGTTGCATGCAGTAGATTCTTCGCTTGCGCAGCCGCCACCGGCCCTGCCGCAAAACGAGAAAACCAAAGAAGAAAAGATCGACGAAATGCTGAAGAAAGGACTTTAGGACGAATCAACTCAACGGAAGGAAAGCAAAATGAAAAAGGTTACAGAGTCGAAACGAGTATCTGAAAGATTCCGCGACGCATGGTTAGTATTCATGACCAGGCGCGCCGCCGAATTTGCCAAAGGGAGTGCGGGCGCCGGCCAGGAGAACGATCTCATCTCGGTTAGCGGCTATAGGGTTTATTCTTGGGGATAAGGGATGCGTTAGGCGGGTTAGCCCGGTAGGCGTTGACACGGGGTTCCGATTGCAGCCGCGTGTTAATAGCCGGTGCCAGGAGCTTCAACACGGATACCGGTAGAGCGCTGGTAAAATGGTAGTGCGCTGCTTCGGGGCCTGAGACCGAGGCGGTAATGACGCCGAAGTAGCGCTCGCCCAGGTAAAAAACAAACGCGGCCGTGCGGCTGGTTGCACGCGACGAAGTAACCCCGCCATACCGATTGAACGTTTCGAAACGGTTATCGCCCGATCCCGTTTTGCCACCAACCCGAAGTGGCGTATCGTCTGCAGCAAGGAATGCACCGGCGATGCGTTTGGCAGTGCCGAGGTCAACAACTTCCTTGAGCACCTCGCGCACAGTGCGTGCTACCGCCGGATCTATCACTCGTTCATCGCGCCATGAATTCGGCGCGAGCACTGTTTCATAGGCGGTGCCTGCGGCAAACCGCAGCGAGTTTATGTCTATGGTCGCGCGACGGAGGCCATCGTGGACGATAATCCCCATCAGTTCGGCCAGCGCGATCGGCTTGTCCGATGAATTGCCAATCGCCGTGGCGAGCGACGGAACGAGATGGGCGAAAGGAAAGCCCAATCGCTGCCAGGCTGGTGTCATGCGAGCAAAAGCGTCGGCTTCGATGCGGATACGCAAGCGCAAATCCTGCGCGCCACGGTTGCGCGTTTTGAAAAGCCAGGCAGAACTAGCGCGGCGCGCCTCGGCGCTGCGATTCCACAGCTCGTCCCAAGTGAGATTCGGTCGATCGAAGAATTGCGCCGCGCTCCACAGATCGAGCGGATGGCGCGCCAGCAGATAGGCGTAGTCCGCGAGGTTCAAACGCGGGTTGCTGTAGGCCTTAAACAGTTTATGGATATCTTCGGGAGTGAGGCCTTTTATAAATTGTCTTAGCCAGGCAGCCAGCCCGTCCTCGTCATTGCCACGCTGCCAGGCAAAATAGAGGATCGCCAGATGGCGCGGCGAGGCGTCTCGCTGCGGCAGCAAACGAGCGATCAAATCTTTTTGCGAGAGCCCGTAAAAGCTTTTGTATGCCCGTCGCAGGGTGGCCTGTTCCTCTTTTACAACGATCTCGTCGAGCATCTGCTTTCGCAGAGGGTGATGCACGTCGCTCAAGATCGCGTCCGCATCGTAGCCGAGATGGGCACGGTGATAGCGCACCAAATCGCGCATCAGGCGAATAAACACGAGATTGACCGAGCGTTGGAACCCTTCGCGCAGCGGCGTGATCCGGCTATTGTCCGCCGGATCGAAGTTGTTGAATGAGTGAACCCCACCGCCGGTGAAAAAGCTTTCATAGGGACTGGCCGAATAGCGCCGGTCCATCACGGCGGCGAGCATCTGGTTCAAGCTCTGGCCTGGGTTTTCGAGCAAACTTTTCGCTGCCCATTGGGTGATTGGGTCGCCGGCGCTGGTGGCGTGCGCAGCCAAACTGACAGGATTGAGAGAGGACAATTCGTGATGCAGCTGGGCGACGACTTCCAGATAGTGGATCAACGTGCGGAGTTTCGCCGTGCTACCGAGTTCTAACTTGATGCCCTGATTGAAATCTAACGGCCTATTGGCGTTATCAGCCTGCACGCGGATCAAATTGGCCTGCGCGCCACGCTCCAGCAGGAGAAATGTGTAGATAACCTTACGGGGATCGCTGTTTTCCAACATTTGCCTTTGGTCGAGTCCCTGAGCATGAGTGAATTTGACATCGCCCAGCGCCCGTAACAGGTTCGCCACCTTCGTTTGCATTTTGGCGTCAAGCGTAGTTTCGACTTCAAGGTCAAGACGGTCGAGATCATAAAGATTGCCGACGCCGAGTTGCTTGGCCAGCCGATCGCGCGCGATGGCGGTACCCTTGTCGCGGCTGTACAGGGGGACTGGTTGTGGTGACGCGGTGTCGGCAAAGACCAGTGGTTGTTTCACCAGCGCCTCGGCAAGAGCGTTGCTAATAACTCCCGCTTTTGCCAGCAGCCGTGTATATTGATCGGTCTTGCGTTCCAGCGCGGCATGATTTTTCACTAGCAGAGCCGTCGGCGCGCGCGTCGCCAGCAACAACGCGAGCGTATGTTTATAAGCATGGACTTGGGAGCCCTGATCTGCTGCGCTCGTGAGTGCTTGGCGCACATCCTCCAGCTCCAAACCGAACCAGGCCTGCAATGCTTCGCCTAGCCCATAAACCTCTCCGTAGCCTGGTGCGGCGGCGAGAGGCAATGTGTTCAAGTAGTCGAGCACGATGGCGCGTCGTTCTTCGGTGGTATCCGGGCCATCGCGGTAGGCTTTAAGGCTTGCAGCAACCAGTTGACGCAATTTTTCTGTCGGCGAGCCGGTGCGTCCAGCCGGAGAATGGCGAAACTTTTCCAGTTGAACGGCAAGCGTGCTACCCCCCTCAGGCGGCGTCGGCAGACCGAGCTTGCCGCCCGAATAAGAGAGGAGCGCTTTGGCAAGTCGGCTCCATTCGATCGCCGGATGGCCATTGGCTTGATGTTGTCCCTCTAGCTCACGGTTCTCAATAAAGAGCAGCGTGTTGACGAGCAACGGTGGTACGGCTTCAAACGTTTCAAAATGACGCCCGCGGTCTCGTTCTCCAAAGTCATACAGCGGCTTGCCGTCAGCGCTGCGGATCTTGAGTCCGGCCGTCGTCGATTCCCGCACCGGTGGCGCGATGCCTAAGGAGATCAGCCATGACAAAGCCCGCGAAGCGCGAACCTGTTCGGTGATCCGATAATTGGCTTTCTCCAGACGTTGAATGAATTTGGGTATGCGATTGTAGCCGCGTCGACCGTCGAGCGGACCCCCGCGTGGAAAAGCCACCCGCGAGCTCGGGCCGGAGACGACTTCGTAGACCAGCCATGAGTTGACATGCGTAAATAACCAGCTTTGAACCGCGGCCGTGCGGACCTCGACGCCAACGGTCGCGATCAAAGACAGGGTGAAGATCCGCCAGCGCCATTTTCTAATAATCGCGAATGCATGGGTCCAGGTAAGATCGAATTCACCTTCGAACCGCTGAAGAAACTGGAGAACCTTCGCACTCATACGGTTGCTCTTAAGCTGGCTGACTAGGCTTTTGCCCGAGTGCTTAAGCCCCACAAGCCGCCGGCCACTGCAGGTCGCGCGCTTCTAGAGCCTGAAGAAATAATACCAGGTTCAAAATAAATTCTGTGCACGCTATTGCAGGATGTCAACGTAGAAAATTTTATTTTCTACCTGGAACTACTCGCACCCGGTGCTAGCGTGTAATGGGGTGTTATCATGAGTCCTCAATGGTGGACTTCAGTCAAAAGTTCGATTCAACGACTGTTGCAAAGAATAAAGGGTAGGGTCCAACGCGGTGGGACGGCGGGTGAATGCTATCCGTGGGAAGTCTCGTACCCAAAGGGGATTAGTTGGCGCCTCGAAATTGCCCCGGCGCCCCTGCAAACCTTGCTCCTTGAGTCAATCCGGGCTTACCCCGACCACCGGGCCGTGAGCTTTCTCGGCAAAAGGTTTACCTACAAAAAAATCGGCGAACTGGCAGCGCGAGCGGCCAAAGGATTTCAAATTTTAGGTGTCCAGCAAGGCGTGAACGTCGGTCTCTGCTTGCCCAATTCACCGTACTACGTTGTTTGCTACTACGGTGTCCTCCAAGCAGGCGGCACGCCGTTAAAAACCCTGGAGGCCAATCTGGAGGCCAATCAAAGGCCGTCAAAGGCCAAAAGATGCTCGATCTGGCCAACTTGGAAAAAATCCGAGAAGCTGCGAAAGTCCTCGAAAGTCTTGGATTTTTAAGAGAAAAAATTGGTGGCGGTGGACAGAGTCGAACTGTCGACGCCGCGGATATGAGCCGCGTGCTCTGACCAACTGAGCTACACCGCCACGTGGCGTAAGGTACGTTGGGTTGGCAAAAAGATCAAGGAGTCCAAAGCGGCGGGCGGCTTTCCCATTTCTTAGCAATGGAACTTTGCTTCACCGATTTTTTGCCTCGCTTTATTTGATACAGGATTTTCGCGTCGGTATCTAGACAGCTCAATAAATTGCCATACACCAAACCTGTGTCTAGGCCGATCTTGTAGGGCAAGTCGAAGAAAACTTCGTTCTGCGGCGTGTGGCCGAACAACACGGTATAGGGGAGGCGATGTGAGCGGTAGATGAATTGATTGCGGATCCAGAGCATTTCCGTTTCGCTTTGAGCTTCGAGCAGTATTGCCGGATGGATGCCGGCATGCACGCAAAAATAGGAGCCCATCACATAGAAACTTTTTAGCTCCCGGTAGAACTGCAGGTGCTCCTTCGGCATGCGCATGGTGAGCTCGCGGAAGTCATCGACCGCGCTCGGCACGCCGTAGCTCTCGAGCGTTGGCTTGCCGCCGTTGGCTAGAAAAACGTCGCCGTGATTGCCGCCGAAGCCAAGATAGGAAAGCAGCATGTCTTCGTGGTTGCCTTTGAGAAAAACCAAGTCGTAGCTATTTTCACGTTGCAGATCCAATAGGTAGGAGATGACGCCCTTGGAATCGGGGCCGCGGTCGATATAGTCGCCGAGGAAGACCAAGCGATCGCCGCTCGCTAGCGGCAGATCTTCGATTAAGTAGCTGAGCTCGGATAGACAACCGTGGATGTCGCCGATAACGAAGGAGCTCATACCACAACATCCTAAGCTAGTTCATAGGCGAGATCAATTCGGGGGCCGCGAACGAGCCGACGGCAAATTGACGCCAGCGCGATATTCTGTTACCCAAGTCGTACCATGACGCTGCGCGATCTCTACTCCAGCCGGCCGTTCCTCGCCGGTGCGGTGTTGTTAATACTGGGCGCGGCGAACTGGGGCGTCGGAGCCCATGAAACCAATCGCTTTCACGGCATCATTCACAAGACTGCGCGCACCGGCTTGGAGGATTCCTACCGACATTTCCGTGAGCTCGATCATCAGAAAAATCAAGAAGTGCTGCGGCGCATCAATGCCGATCGCGAGAAATACAACGCGGCAAAAGTGAAGTTGAATTTTTACTACGTGGTTGCCGCCGGCGGCAAATTGTTTTGTCTGGCCGGCGCCGCGTTAACTCTGTTTTCTTTAGTGGGGCTGATACGGCGCGACAGCGCTTTTAAAATAGAGAAGCTCGCGGCGCAGCGGGATTGATGCTTGGATGAGGCCTACTTTAGAGTCTTGGATTTTTGGTATTTCCGGTAGTCGTAGCCGGTTGCCATAGCCAGCAGAATGTCTTCCATGCCGCCGTTTTTTTCGCGCCGCAGGATCGACAGGCGGTCGTAAAATTCCTTGTAATCTTTGTAAACCCGCTGGTTCTCGTCGAGCTTGCGCAGGAAAAAATCTTTGATCCGCGTCACCGTAAAGCGCAACGCGGAGAAACGCAGTTCGTTGGGGAAAGAGTCCCATTCCGGCAAGGAAAGCGGACGCAGGCTTTCATAGCCGGCAATCAACGCCTCGAAACGATCGATTCGATAGCGCTCGTCAATATAGCATAGTGCGTTGACTGCGGTTGCCAAATCGTAGATCAATTTGCCGCGGCAGGCCGCCTCGAAATCCATCACGCCGGTAAGCCGCCCACCCTTGAATTTGACATTGTCGGGGAACAGGTCACCGTGGATGATGCCCTTCGGCAGATTGTTGTCGAGATAATTCTCCAGATAAACGAACTCGTCGTCGAGTACGCGAATGATATGCTTAAGATGAGTCGGCAACTGCCGGCGGACATCACGATAGATGGCGGTTATTCGGCTAAACCCGAACCGGTTGTCGATGCCTTTCTTGTAGGTGCGACCGATCAGGTGCAGGTTGGCTAAGGTGTGTCCAAGCGCGTTCAGTTGAGCATTGGTGAGCGCCTCAACCGCGATCTCTGTCCCTTCGACAAACCGGCTGACGGTCAGACATTTTCCTTCGAAGGTCATGTAGAGTCGGCCGCTTTTGCTTTTCAGGGGTTGCAGGCATGGAAAACTCTGTTTTCTCAAATGAAACAACAGATCAAGCTCTTGCTTTACTTCGACTTCGCTTTTCACCTCATCAATCTTCGCAAAGAAACGCCCGCGCTTGGTTTCGATGAGATAGTGGGTGTTGACTGAACCATTCTTAACGCCGGAAAAGGCCACAAGATCGCCCAATGCGAACTCTTCAACGATTCCGCTAATGTCCTTTTTAGTGAGCGTGGTGTAAATCGCCATGGGTTGTTACGGGTCTTTCTAACTACGCTAAATATAATGAAAAAATATGCCTAAGTCAATATAAAAAGATTTATCTGTGGTTTTTAGGATAGTTCTCGACATTTTCTCAGGTAACAATTTGGAAAAAGTGGCTGCCGTTGGATCGGTGTCCCGGCCAATTTGCGATTGGTGCCCATGACTCGATTCTTCCTAAATCTAGGAAATTTTCCCTTGACAATGACCGGCGTGGTTATTTAATGTCCCGCCCTGATCGGCAGCCGTGCTGGTTGCACAACAGGCGGCCTGTCGAATTCGAAAAGGAGGCTGGGCGATGACGACAGGAAAGGTGAAGTGGTTCAACAATCAAAAGGGCTTTGGGTTCATTGAGCGCGAGGGCAGCAGCGTTGATGTTTTTGTTCATTATAGTTCGATTCTCTCCGATGGTTTTAAGTCGCTTGCCGAAGGGGACCTGGTCCAGTTCGAGATTAAGGATGGAGACAAGGGACCGCAGGCGATCCGAGCCGTTGTCAATAGGTGTGTAAAAAGATACTAGGCGGCGACCCTCATCTCTTTGCCATTGTCATACTTCGTCCCGCGCGCTACTTTTCCGACAAGCTGTGGTGCGTTCAGTTTGCGGAAGCTCTT